>JAXDMU010000263.1:0-13176 GCA_034665905.1 Aliidongia sp.
TCCGCGGACGGCCGCCCATATGGAGGTTGGAAGGAATAAGGGGGACGTGCTCGATCCCTATATTCTCGCGGCAACCCAAACGCTCCTTTACGACGGCGATCAGCGTAAAGCCATCGGCGCGACCGTCGCACACAAAGCACTTATGATCCTTGAGGGACTGCTTGGCCACCTGCATGAAGAGGTTGTCGGCAGGATGCGGGGAAACCTCAAGGCTCCTGAGCCGCGAGGAGAAAATCAGGAATTATTCGATGCCGAGCTTAATCCTTTCCCCGGTACCGACATCGTCCAGCCACCAACCGAACCGGACATACCGTTGAGGTTGCACCAGGTCAAGGCCAAAACCGGCACCCTTAACAGCAGCGGAGGCGCCCGGCTGGCGGAGCAAATGCGGCTGCTGCTGATGCGGTACCGTGGCGCGGAGGTTTATTCCCACTCGCTGGTTGGAAGCACGCTGAGCGGACACCGGTCTATGGGCGGCATGCTGCGGCTTGAGCCCAACTTGATTGTGACCGTTGGCGAGACGGCTTTCCGGATTTTGACCGGAAGTACCATCGGCCCTGAGCTGTTGCTACGACTTTACCAGAATGCCTTTCTGAAAGCTGCACGGGAAACAGGCTATAACATCGACATCATGGCCGCCAGCATTACGGAGACGTTCAAGAGCCGTGCTGAAGCGGAAGGCGAGGGTTTCTTAGAGCTTCTGCTACATCGGGCGACACGAGGCGACCCGAATCAACAGGACAGCCGCTCGTACATGGGCGCGCGCAATAGGCGAGATTGATCGGAGGTCGATCCCTTAGAACCGTTCCAAGGTGTGTCTGCTACATAATTCCGGAGAAGTCAGCCTTCATATCGCTGCGCGACGATAAAGCACCACTCACCGCTCCAACCCCAGATCGCGGCTCTGATGCTGGTCCAGCGCATTGTCGAAATAGCCGGTGATTTTCGGGTTCACCACGCGCGGCCAGAGATCGTAGCTGATCGGGATCACCGGCATGTCGCGGGAAATCAGCTTTTCCGCCGATTCGAGCAAGCGCAAGCGCGCCGCCGGGTCAAGTTCGGCCGCGGATTTGTCGAGTTGCGCATCGAATTCCGGATTGCGATAGTCGGCCGTGTTCAGCCCGCCGGCATCGGAGCGGAAGATCGACAGAAAGGTCCAGGGATCGGGGTAATCGGCGATCCATTCGAAGTATGCCATCTGATGATCGTGATTGCGCGTGGTCGAGAGCAGGATCTGATTCTCGACCGCCTGGAGCACGAAATCGACGCCATAAGGCTTGACCATCGCCGCCATCGCGGTCAGCAGGCGGCCGAAATCCTCTTCCGCCCCGTCATAGATCACGTCGATCTTCAGCCGGTTGGCTGGGCCGTAGCCGGCCTCCTGAAGCAGTGCCACCGCCTGTTTGCGGCGGTCCTCCAGGCTTTGCCCGACCCAATCGGGCGGCTGCGGCGTGTAGCCGTCGATCGTCGGCGGCACCAGGGCGTAGGCGATGGTCTGGCCATGCGGATCGACTTTTTCCGCGATCGCCTCGCGGTCGATCAACCGGGCCAGCGCCTGACGCACGCGCACATCGTTCAGCGGCGGGCGCTGATTGTTGATCAGGAGATAGCGGGTCCATAGTTCGGTCGTGGTGCGTAGCTGGCCGGGAAATTCGGTCTTCACCACGGGCACCAGCTTGTGCGGCACGCGGGCGATATCGAGGGCGCCCGAGCGATAGCGCTTCAGCGCCGTCTCGTCCGATTCATTGACGCTCCACACCACGCCGTCGAGTTGGACCGACGCGGCGTCGTAATAAGTCGGGCTGCGCTTCAGCTTGACCTCAAGCTGTGGCGTCCAGCTTTCCAGCACAAAGGCGCCGTCGCCGACGAAATGCTCGGGGTGCGTCCAATCCGCGCCATAGGTCTCGATCGTCTTGCGCGGTAGCGGAAAGGCGATGCCAAGCGTCAGCACGCCGCCGAGATAGGCGGTCGGCGCATTCAACCGGATCACCACGGTGTGAGGGTCGGGGGCCGTGACGCCAAGCCGGGTCAGATCCTTTTCGGTGCCCTCATTGATCGCGCGGGCGTTCGCGATCGGATAGAGAATCGAGGCGTAGGACGCCGCGGTCGTCGGATCGAGCGCGCGGCGCAGCGACCAGACAAAATCCTCCGAGGTCAGGGCCGAGCCGTCCGACCATTTGAGATCGGGCCGAAGATGAAAGGTCCAGCTGAGTCCGTCCGGCGCCACATCCCAGCTTTCCGCCACGCCGGGCGCCACCTTGCCATGCGGATCCATGCGGGTCAGGCCCTCGAACAGATCGCTTTGGATCCAATATTCCTGGAGACCGTCGGATTTATGCGGGTCGAGGGTTTCGGGCTCGTCCTTGTTGCCGCGCTGCAAGATGGTCTCGGCCGGGGCGGCGGCACTGGCGAGAAGCAACAAAGCCGCGAAGCCGACATGAAGCCCGCGCTGGAAATCCCGTCGTCTCACCTGATCCGCTCCCCGAAAGGCTGGACGACGAGATTGCCACGGCTCAGTGCGCGCTTATACCGAAATCGGTTGCGGCCGCTAAGCCGCTGCTTTCGCTGCGCGCTCGACCGCGGTCCGGATCAGATCATGCGCCTCGGCCGGCTCGGCCCATCTTTTGACCCGAACCCATTTGCCTTTTTCCAGATCCTTGTAATGCGCGAAGAAATGCTCGATCTGGTCGATCAGAATCTGCGGCAGATCGCGGAACGAGCTGACCGACGAATAGAACGGATGCAGCTTGTCGACCGGTACGGCCAGGATCTTTTCGTCGAGGCCGCTCTCATCCTCCATCAGCAGGGCGCCGATCGGGCGCGAGCGCACGACCACGCCGGGCACGACCGCGGTCGGAATCACCACCATGCAATCGGTCGGATCGCCATCTTCGCTCAGGGTGTGCGGGATGAAGCCGTAATTGGCCGGGTAGATCATCGAGGTGTGCAGGAACCGGTCGACATAGAGCGCACCGGAACTCTTATCCAGCTCGTATTTGACCGGGGCGCCGCCTTGCGGGATCTCGATAATGACGTTGACATCGTGCGGCGGATTCTCGCCGATCGGAATCTTGTTGATATCCATGGCATCCTCGCCCAGACGGTTTATGGCGCGCGCGCGCGCATCAGCACGAGCAGCACGCCGAGCGACGGCAGCACCAGCACTGCCGACAGAACGAAAAACACGGCCCAACCGAACTGATCGACAAAAAATCCTCCGGCGGAGCCGAGAAAGCGATAAGGGAAACCGAACAGCGCCGACAAGAGTGCATATTGCGTTGCGGTATAGGCGCGGCTGCATAGCCCCGACAGGAACGCGACGAACGCGGCCCCGCACAGGCCCGCGGTCATTTGTTCGATGCCGATGGTGAAGAACAGGACCGGCAAATCGTGCCCGGCCCAAAGTTGAAGCACATAAGTAAAGTTGGCGAATATCTGCATGAGTCCGCCCACCAGCAAGGCGCGCATCACGCCTGCGCGATAGACCAGAAGGCCGCCGATCGACACGCCACTGAGCGACGCAACGATGCCGAACAATTTGCTGACATTGGCATATTCGACCTTGGTGAAGCCCAGCCAGGTGTAGAAGCTGGGCGCCATTTCACCAGCGACCGCGTCGCCGAAACGATAGAGCGGCACGAACAGCAGCAGCAGAAGCCAATTCTCGTGCCGCGACACGAAATCGGCGAACGGCGCCAGCAGCATCGAGCGGAGCCAATTGCCGATCGGGCGCGGGGCCGAAGCCGGTTCCGGGCAGCACAAAGCGGCGATGCCGCCGATCGGCACCAATGTGGCCATCACGACATAGCTCGCCTGCCAGCCGAGGCTCGAAGCCAGATAAAGCGCCCCGGCACCGGCCGCGATCAAGCCGAAACGATAGCCGATTTGTGTCGCCGCGGCCCCCGCACCTTGCTCGGCCGCGGCCAGCAGTTCGATGCGATAAGCATCAATGACGATGTCCTGGCTGGCCGACAGAAACGCGACCGCTGCGGCCCACAGCGCTGTCGCCCGCAGATCGCGCACCGGGTCGCTCGCCCCCAGCGCCAAAATCGCGCCGATCAGCGCGAGCTGAATCGCAACGAGCCAGGACCGGCGGCGGCCGATCCGACCAAGCAGCGGGATCGGCAGGCGATCGATCAGCGGTGCCCACAGAATTTTGAGGGAGTAGGGCAGGCCGACCAGACTGAACAACCCGATCGCGGTAAAGGAAAGTTGGGCTTCGCTCAGACGGATCTTAAGCGTGGCGCCCGACAGAAATAGCGGCAGTCCGCTGGAAAATCCCATCAGCAGCACGATCAGGATGCGCGGCTGAAGATAGATCGCCCATACGCTCCCAGCACCCGGCTTTATGCCGGGCGCCGGGTTCGCGCAATCTTCCGCGTCGCTCAGGACGCGGCACCGTCCGCGTCGGCCGCGACCTGAAGCTTGACGATATGATCGGGGTCGCTGACCGTGCCGTTGCGGCCGTCGCCCTTCTTGACCGCGTCGATATGCTCCATGCCCGAGGTCACACGGCCCCAGACCGAATATTGCCGGTCGAGATGGG
Source organism: Aliidongia sp. (assembly GCA_034665905.1). Taxonomy (GTDB): domain Bacteria; phylum Pseudomonadota; class Alphaproteobacteria; order ATCC43930; family CGMCC-115725; genus JAXDMU01. The sequence goes on from JAXDMU010000263.1 coordinate 4,547, forward strand.
ACGAGGTGCCCAGCATGATGAAGAACTGACTGTCGGCCGAGTTCGGGTCGCTGGTCCGCGCCATCGAACAAATGCCGCGAACATGATGCTCCCCGGAGAATTCGGCCTTGAGCTTTTTGCCCGAGCCGCCGGCGCCATTGCCGTTCGGGCATCCGGTCTGGACCATGAAGCCATCGATCACACGGTGAAAGGCGAGGCCGTCATAATAGCCTTCGCGCGCCAGCTCCTTGATCCGGACGACATGGCCCGGCGCCAGATCGGGCAGCAGTTCGATCACCACGCGCCCGGCCGGCACATCGAGGTAGAGGGTATTTTCGAGATCGGCGGTCATAAGGCGTTCTCCTTGCCGGATAGGTTATTTTTTGGCGGCGTCGGCCGCGACCTGCATCTTCACGATATGATCCGGATCGGTGACCTTGCCATTGTTGCCGGAATCGCCCTTCTTGATGGCATCGACAAATTCCATCCCGGACGTGACTTGGCCCCAGATGGTGTATTTGCCATCCAGGCCGGCGTTGTCGCCCAGCATGATGAAGAACTGGCTGTCGGCCGAATCGGGCGAGGCGCTGCGGGCCATCGAGACGATGCCGCGCACATGATGCTCGCCGGAAAATTCCGCCTTGAGCTTTTCGCCGGAGCCGCCGGCACCCGTGCCGGTCGGATCGCCGCCCTGGATCATGAAGCCCGCGATCACGCGATGGAACACCAGCCCGTCATAAAAACCGCGACGCGTCAGTTCTTTGATCCGCTTGACGTGGTTGGGCGCCAGATCGGGCCGCATCTGGATGACGACGCGTCCGGCCGGCAGGTCGAGATAGAGCGTGTTTTCCAGATCGGCCGCCTGGGCCGTCTGTCCTGTCATGAACAGCGCCGCAACCAGCGCCAAAAGCCGTAGAACTTTCTTCATCATCGACACCGCTATAGAACGAGGAATGGACGGGACCATAGCCGAGACACGGTTGCGGGGGAAGGGATGGCGGATGCTGCGGCGCGGCACCAGAAGTTGCGGGAATGGGCGCTCGCCGATCCGGTCAATGCCGAAATTCTTCGGCGCCTGCCCGAACTCGGCCTGAACCAGGCGCATCTCGTCGCCGGTTGCATCTATCAGGCGGTGTGGAACCGCCTGAGCGGCTTCGCGCCAGGTGTCATGATCAAGGACTACGATATCTTCTATTTCGACGAACGGGACTTGTCGTGGGATGCGCAGAACGCTGCGATCCGGCGGGCCGACGCCTTGTTCGCCGACCTGGGCGTCACGATCGAGGTCAAGAATCAGGCGCGCGTGCATCTCTGGTACCGGCAGCGCTTCGGTGCCGCCTATCCGCGTTTGCGGAGTGTCCACGACGGCATCGACCGCTATCTGGTGGCCTGCACCTGCGTCGGCATCGCCGCCGGTACCGGTGAAATCTACGCCCCTTACGATCTTGAGGAACTTTGGGCCGGCGTGCTGCGGACAAACCCGATCAATCGGCAACCCGGGCCGTTTCGCGAGAAAGCCGCAGCTTATCGGGCGCGCTGGCCGTGGCTGCAAATCGTCGAGCCATAGAAGTCGCTCGCACGATCATTACCGACGATAATGCCCACAGGATGTACGTCTCCCGCCCTTGCTCTATCGTTAGGCGAGAGCGGGGAAAGGTATCGCCGATCCGGCCGATGCCGGCTTGATTACTTCTTGCCGGCCGGACGCCGTCCGGAGGTCCGCCCGGCGCCGCGGCCCAACCCGATTTCCTTGGCGAAGGCCGAACGCTGCGCGGCATAGGTCGGTGCGACCATCGGATAATCCGGAGGAAGACCCCATTTCACCCGGTATTCGTCGGGTGTCATATTATAGGTCGATCGAAGATGCCGCTTCAGCATCTTGAGTTTCTTGCCATCTTCAAGACAGACCAAATAGTCGGGCGTGATCGATTTCTTGATCGACACGGCCGGTTTGGCCGGCTCGATCTTAGGCTCCGGCACGCTGCCATCCAGACCCTTGAACGAAGAGTAGACGGCACCGATCAGCTCGGCGAGCTGAGCGCTGGGCAGGCTATTGTTACCAACATAGGCCGCGACCACATCGGTGGTCAACCGCATCAACCCTTCTTCATCGAGATGCTCACTGAGCTTTTCCATGTTCTGTTATATCCCGCCAAAGGTCCTGAAGAAAGTAACATTTTTGCAAACGATTTTCTTTGTGTCAACCACCAAAAATGAAGCCGGATCACTTGACGACTTCAGTGGCCTTAGTTCTCGGTCGCTTCGATGCCTGTCGTTTCACATTTTGCCGATTATCGCTGTGGTCATGATGATCGAGTGTGGAACGGATTTGCCGGATTTTTGCAATTTTTCGGAGAAGCTCAAATGGAAAGACGGGCGATTTCTCCTGAAAATTTGCGATCCATTGTAACGGGTTGAGGATTTCGAGTTTACCCTAGCCCGACCGTTACAGCGGCTCGCCCCGGCCGATCCGACGCACCACAAGGCCGGGGGCCGCGCTACCGCACGACGCCAATATCGGGTATGGAGGGGGGCTGCGGACACGGCGGCACCGATGTCCTTGCTCCCGGCATCGGCCGCAGGCATCGTGCCGGTATCCCGGCTCGCCGCGGCAGGCGGGTGCGGTGTTTGTTAAGGAGACTTCCAGGCGATGACCAGTTCGAGGCCCGCGGCCGATCGGCCGGACGGATATTTTTCGGCCCCACTGATGGCGGCCGATCCCGAGGTTTACGCCGGCATCCGCCAGGAGCTGGAGCGTCAGCAGGGTGAGATCGAACTGATCGCCTCGGAAAATATCGTCAGCCGGGCTGTGTTGGAGGCGCAAGGGTCGGTGCTGACCAACAAATACGCCGAAGGCTATCCGGGCCGGCGCTATTACGGCGGCTGCGATTATGTCGATATCGTCGAACAGCTGGCGATCGACCGGGCAAAGCTGCTGTTCGATTGTCGCTTCGCCAATGTGCAGCCGCATTCGGGCGCCCAGGCCAATCAGGCTGTGTTCATGGCGCTGATGCAGCCGGGCGACAGCTTCCTCGGCATGTCGCTCGCGGCCGGCGGCCATCTCACGCACGGCGCCCCGGCCAATCAGTCGGGCAAATGGTTCAAGCCGATCGCCTATGGTGTCCGGCCGGACACGCATCTGATCGATTACGACGAGGTGCAGCAATTGGCTTTGACCCATCGGCCAAAGCTGATCGTCGCGGGCGGATCGGCCTATCCGCGCGTGATCGATTTCGCCCGCTTCCGGGCGATCGCCGATTCGATCGGCGCGTGGTTCTGGGTCGATATGGCGCATTTCGCCGGTCTCTCCGCGGCCGGTGCTTATCCGAGCCCGCTGCCGCACGCTCATGTCGTGACCACGACCACGCACAAGACGCTGCGCGGACCGCGCGGTGGCATGGTACTGTCGAACGACGAGGAGATCGGCAAGAAGATCAATTCGGCGGTCTTTCCCGGCCTGCAAGGCGGGCCGCTGATGCATGTCATCGCGGCCAAGGCGGTGGCCTTCGGCGAGGCGTTGCAGCCTTCGTTCAAGATCTATGGCCGCAATGTCGTCGAGAATGCCCGCATTCTCGCCCAAACCCTGGTGGAACGCGGCCTGGCGATCGTCTCGGGCGGCACCGACAGCCATCTCATGCTGGTCGATCTTCGTCCCAAGGGGTTGACCGGTCGCGATGCCGAGCAAAGCCTGGAGCGAGCGGGCATGACCTGCAACAAGAACGGCATCCCGTTCGATCCGGAAAAGCCGATGGTCACGTCCGGCATTCGCCTGGGCACGCCGGCCGGCACGACGCGCGGTTTCGGCCCGGTCGAATGGGCCCGGATCGGCCATCTGATCGGCGACGTGCTGGATGGGCTGGCCGCGCACCGCGACGACAATTCCGCGGCCGAAGGCCGGGCGCGCCAAGCCGTCGCCGAGCTGTGCGGCCGCTTTCCGATCTATGGCGGTGCGTAAATTCCTCGAACCCGATAGGAATGATCGATAATGCGTTGCCCCTTTTGCGGTTTCGACGACACTCAAGTGAAGGATTCGCGCCCGACCGACGATCGTTCGGCCATTCGACGGCGGCGGTTTTGCACCAATTGCGCCGCCCGATTCACCACCTTCGAGCGGGTGCAACTGCGCGAATTGACCGTGGTCAAGAAGAACGGCCAGCGCGAGCCGTTCGAGCGCGACAAGCTCGCGCGCTCGATCAGTACCGCGGTGCGCAAGCGCCCGATCGAACCCGATCGCATTGAGCGCGTGATCAATTCGATCGTGCGCCAGCTCGAAAGCTCGGGCGAGAACGATATCTCGACCGATCAGGTTGGCGAACTGGTCATGGAGGCTTTGGCAGGTCTCGATCAGGTCGCTTATGTCCGCTTCGCCAGCGTCTATCGCGATTTTCGCGAGGCGAAGGATTTCGGCGAATTCATCGGCCGGATTCCCCAGGAAGAGACCGAGTAGCACCGATGGATGAGGCCGCTTACATGCGGGCGGCACTGACGCTGGCGCGGCGCGGCCTCGGTCTGGTCGCCCCCAACCCGGCGGTCGGTTGCGTTCTGGTGCGCGACGGCGCCGTGGTCGGGCGCGGCTGGACCCAGCCCGGCGGCCGGCCCCATGCCGAGACCGAGGCACTCGGCCGCGCGCGCGCGGCAGCCAGGGGGGCCACCGCCTATGTCACGCTGGAACCCTGCGCGCATCGCGGCCTGACCCCGCCCTGCGTCGAGGCACTGATCGAGGCCGGCATCGCGCGCTGCGTGGTGGCGATCGAGGATCCGGATCCGCGCGTCGCCGGGCGCGGGCTGGAGCGGCTGAAAGCAGCCGGCATTTCGGTCTCGACCGGGCTGCTCGCCCATGAAGCGGAAGAGGTCAATGCCGGCTTCCTGAAGCGGGTCCGTACCGGCCGGCCGCTGATCTTGCTGAAGCTCGCCAGTTCGCTCGACGGCCGCATCGCGACCCATGGTGGCGAAAGCCGCTGGATCACCGGCGAGCCGGCACGGCAATTCTCCCATCTGCTGCGTCGCCGCTATGACGCGGTGATGGTCGGTAGCGGCACGGTGCTGGCCGACGATCCGGCGCTGAGCGTACGGCTGCCGGGGCTCGAAACCGCCCAGCCCCTGCGCATCGTGGTCGATGGCCGGCTGCGCACGCCGCTTACCGCGCAATTCGTCGCGACAGCGCGCGATCATCCAAGCCTGATCCTGACCCTGCCGGGCGATCCGCTGCGCCATCAGGCCTTCATCGATTGCGGCGTCCGGCTGATCGAAGTGCCGCCCGATAGCGAGGGCAATATCGATCTGGTGGCAGCCATGGCCGAACTCGGGCGGCTGGGACTGACCCGCGTACTGGTCGAGGGGGGTGCCACGCTCGCGGCGGCGCTGCTGCGGTGCCGGTTGGTCGATCAACTGGCCTGGTTCCGCAGCGCCGGCGTGATCGGCGGCGACGGTCTGGCCGCGATCAAGCCGTTCGGCGTCGATCGCCTTGCGGATCAAGCGCGGGCGATGCGCCTGGGGGTCATGCGAATCGGCGAGGATCTGCTGGAAACCTTCGATCTCAGCGCCTAGTTTGAGCATCATGTTCACCGGCATCATCACCGATATCGGACGCGTCCGGACGATCGAGCCCGGCGGCGATCCGCGCTATGTCATCGAAACTCGCCACGACACGACGAAAATCGCGCTCGGCGCCTCGGTCGCCTGCTCGGGCGTCTGCCTGACCGTGATCGAAACCGGGCCGGATTGGTTCAAGGTTCAGGTGTCGGCCGAGACGCTGGGCCTGACCACGCTCGGCCAGTGGCGGGCCGGCACGCCGATCAATCTCGAGCTGGCACTGAAGGCCGGCGACGAACTGGGCGGCCATATCGTGTCCGGCCATGTCGATGGCATCGGCCGGATCGTCGGCCGCACGCCCGAGAACGACTCGATCCGCTACACGATTGAGGTGCCGGCCGGGCTCGAACGCTTGATCGCGCGCAAAGGGTCGATCACCATCGATGGCGTGTCGCTGACCGTGAACGAGGTCGCGGGCAATCGCTTCGGCGTCAACATCATTCCCCATACCCAAAGCCATACCACCTTCGGCGATGCCGCGGTCGGCGATCCGGTCAATCTGGAAATCGACATGCTGGCGCGCTATGTCGCCCGGCTGATCGGCCAGGATGCGCCATGATGAAACTGCTCCAGTGAGTCGGGCGGGCAGGACGCCCGCCCACTGGTTTTTTGTTAGCGCCTACGGCACCATTGCCGCCCGGAGAGCCCATGCCCCATATTCTGATCGTCGAAGCGCCCTATTATCACGATATCGCCAACGAACTACGCGCCGGGGCCATTGCGGCGCTTGAGGTGGCAGGCGCCAGCTACGAAGTGGTGGCCGTGCCGGGCGCCTTCGAGATTCCGGCGGCGATCGCGCTGGCGGCCGGGTTTCATGGCGCGGTGGCCCGCGCCTATGACGGCTATGTGGCGCTCGGCTGCGTCATTCGCGGCGAGACCACGCATTACGATTATGTCTGCACCGAAAGTGCGCGCGGTTTGCAGGATCTGGCCGTGCGCCACGGCCTCGCCATCGGCTTTGGCATCCTGACGGTCGAGAACGACGCCCAGGCGTGGACACGCGCCGCACGGGCCAAGAAGAACAAAGGTGCCGAGGCGGTCAAGGCGGCACTCGCCATGATCGCGTTGAAGCATATTTTCGCGGTGCCGGCGTGATGTCGGATCGGGCGAAAGGCCGCGCGCCGCGTTCCGGCGGGCCACGCAGTGCGGCCCGGCTGGCCGCGATCCAGGCGCTCTATCAGGTCGAGATCACCGGCATTTCCGGCGCCGTGGTCGCGAGTGAATTCGTCAAGTACCGGCTCGGCCAGGAAATCGACGGCGACGAATATCTGGCGGCGGACGAAGCTTTGTTTCGCAGCATCGTCTCGGGCGTGCTCGCGCATCAGGACGAACTTGATCCGGTGATTTCCGAGGTGCTCACCGCCGAGTGGCCGCTCGAGCGGCTCGAGGTAATCTTGCGTGCGATTCTGCGGGCGGCGGGCTTCGAACTGGCGCATCGGATCGACACGCCGGCGCGGGTCGTCATCACCGAATATGTCGATATCGCGCACGCGTTTTTCACCGGCAAGGAGCCGGGGCTGATCAATGGCGTGCTCGACCGGATGGCGCGGCGCTGCCGGGCGGCCGAATGGTCCGGGGATGCCGGCTGAACTGGGCGAATTCGGCCGCATCCGGCATTTTCTGGCGCCGCTTGCGACGGCGTCGGGGGCTCTTGGCCTGACCGATGATGCCGCGCTGATCGATCTGCCGCCGGGCGAGCGGCTGGTGGTCACGGCCGATGCGCTGGTCGAAGGCGTGCATTTCCTGGCGGGCGATCCGCCCGATCTCGTCGCGCGCAAGCTCTTGCGGTGCAACCTGTCCGATCTGGCCGCGATGGCGGCGACGCCCCTTGCCTATGTCATGACCATGGCCTTGCCGCCACGCTGTGACGATGACTGGGTCGCCCGCTTTGCCCAAGGGCTGGCGATCGATCAGGCGGAATTCGGCATTCATCTGCTGGGCGGCGATTCAGTCTCGACGCCGGGGCCGATCACCTTGTCGCTCACCGCATTCGGCCGGGTTCCGGCCGGAGGCGAGGTTCGGCGCAGCGGCGCGCGGCCGGGCGACATCGTCTATGTCTCGGGCACGATCGGCGATGGCGCGCTGGGATTGCTGGCGGCGACGGGGCGGCTGGTCGGACTCGACCCGGCCGAGCGCGATTATCTGGCCGATCGCTACCGCCTGCCGCGACCGCGCACGACCCTCGGCCAGGCTTTGTCCGGCCTCGCCACCGCCATGATGGATATCTCCGACGGTCTGGTCGGCGATCTCGATCACCTCGCCGCGGCGTCCGGGGTCGCGGCCGTGATCGAAGCGGCGCTTGTCCCGCTGTCGCCCGCCGCGGCCTCCGTCATCGCCGATGATGTCGGGCGCATCGAAGCGGTGCTGACCGGGGGCGACGATTACGAATTGCTGTTCACCGCTGCACCCGACACCGATCTCGCCGGCCCGGCCGCCCGTTCGGGCGTACCCGTGACCGTGATCGGCCGGGTGACCGCCGGAGCCGGGGTCGAGATTCTCGACCGTGACGGCACACCCCTGCCGCTCTCCCGGCGCGGCTTCCGGCACGCGTGATCTAAACGTTCTGGTGAAGCTTTGGCGCTATGCCTTGCGGCACAATCTTGTCTTGAGGATGCCATGACGCCGTTCCGCACTCTGCTGCTTGCCGTCTGCCTGGGTTTCCTGCCGATGTCGCTCGCCCTGGCCGAGAGTCACGGCCCCGCCCTGCCCGGTGCCCCGAGCTATGTCCGGCTGAAGCCGATTGCCTTTTCGGTGATCGGTTCGCACAACAAGATCGATAAGGAAGTCAGCATCCTGCTGAATCTGGAGATGGAACCGGAAAAAACCGAACTGATGCTGGATCCCTATCGACGCAAGCTGACCGATGCGTTCATGGTGGCGCTCAACGAGATCTATACCGAGCACAAGCCGGACGATCCGCCGGTCGGCGGCGAGGTGCTGAAGGAAAAATTACTGCAAGTCGCGAACGACATCGTCGGCCCCGGCCTGGTCCATGGCGTGCTGATCATGTCGATCGGCGAGCGCGGGCACGCGCGCTAGAGCGGGATGCGTTCGCTTTC
>JAXDMU010000264.1:0-2542 GCA_034665905.1 Aliidongia sp.
TCGCACTCCATGGCGGTCTGGTGCCGTATGGCGGCACCTTCCTCGTCTTCACCGATTACAGCCGCCCCTCGATCCGGCTGGCGGCGCTGATGGGGGTCGGCGCGATCCATGTGATGACCCATGATTCGATCGGGCTCGGCGAGGACGGCCCGACGCATCAGCCGGTCGAACATCTGGCTGCGCTGCGTGCGATCCCGAATCTCCTGGTGTTCCGACCGGGCGATCCGATCGAAACCGCCGAATGCTGGGCGCTGGCGGTGGCCGAACGCCGTCATCCGTCGATCATCGCACTGTCGCGCCAGGCCATTCCGACCCTGCGCCAGGCCGATGCCGAGAATCTTTCGGCCCGCGGCGCCTATATCCTGCACGAAGCCTCCGGTGAGCGCCAAGCGACGTTGTTTGCGTCCGGCACCGAACTGGCCCTGGCCGTCACCGCGCGCGAACACCTTGAAGCCGACGGCATCGCCACCGCGGTCGTCTCGATGCCCTGCTGGGAATTATTCGACCGCCAGAGTGCCGATTACCGCGCCGCGGTGTTAGGTCATTCGGACAATCGCATCGGCATCGAGGCGGCGGGCGGTTTCGGTTGGGAGAAGTATCTGGGGTCGCGCGGACACTTCGTCGGCATGACCGGCTTCGGCGCCTCGGCCCCGGCCGAGCGGCTCTACCACGAATTCGGCATCACCACCGACGCGATCGTCGCTGCGGTCAAGGCAGGTTTGTAACGGCACCCGGTCGATTTCACCGCGGGCTTCGGTTTAGAACGGGTACGGAATTTTTCGGACGGGAGAAGCGGCAATGGCGGTAAAGGTTGCGATCAACGGCTTCGGGCGCATCGGCCGGCTGGTGCTGCGCGCGATCATCGAAGCAGGGCGCGACGATGTCCAGGTCGTGGGCATCAACGATTTGGGGCCGGTCGAGAGCAACGCTCATCTGCTGCGCTATGACAGCGTCCATGGTCGCCTGCCGGTCCCGGTCACGACCGGCGCCGACTGGATGGATGTCGGCAACGGCCGGATCAAGGTCACGGCCGAGCGCGACCCGTCCAAGCTGCCCTGGGCGGAACTCGGCGTCGATGTGGCGCTGGAATGCACCGGCATCTTCACCAAGCGCGAAGCGGCGGCCAAGCATCTGGAAGCCGGCGCCAAGCGCGTACTGATCTCGGCACCGGCCGAAGGCGCCGACCTGACCGTGGTCATGGGCGTCAATCAGCATGAGCTGACATCCGGGCATCTGATCGTGTCGAACGCGTCCTGCACGACGAATTGCCTGGCGCCGGAAGCCTTAGTGCTGCATGATACATTCGGCATCGAGCGCGGCTACATGACGACGATCCATTCCTATACCGGCGATCAAGCGACGGTCGACACGCTGCACCAGGATCTGCACCGCGCCCGCGCCGCTGCGCTGTCGATGATCCCGACCTCGACCGGCGCGGCCAAGGCGGTCGGCCTCGTGCTGCCGGCGCTCAAGGGCAAGCTCGACGGCACCGCCATCCGCGTGCCCACGGCCAATGTCTCGCTGATCGACCTGACCTTCACCGCCGCGCGCGACACCACGGTCGAAGAAATCAACAACGCAATCATCGCCGCCGCCGAAAGTCCGCGCTTCAAGGGCATTCTCGGCGTCAATGCGGCACCGCTCGTTTCGGTCGATTTCAATCATGACCCGCATTCCTCGACCTTCGATCTGAAGCAGACCGTGGTGATGGACAAGCGGTTCTGCCGCATCCTCAGCTGGTACGACAATGAGTGGGGCTTCTCCAACCGCATGTCGGACACGGCCCGCGCAATCGGCAAGCTGATCTGACGGCAGAGCCGTTGGCGGGTGCCGTCATCGTTCATTGCCTGGATCACGCGCTGGCGGCTGCGGCGGCGGCGGCGGCACTGGGCGCGCCCTTGACGCTGCGGAGCGCCGCCGGGGCCGGCGGCGCGGCCGGGGTCGGCTGGTTCGCCGCCCTGGCCGAAATTGTGACGGAACGCCACCCGCTGCTGCCCGTAAGCTTCGTGCTCGATTGCGCCGACGAATCCGGTACGGTGCTGGGAGCTTTTCGCCGCGGGCTGAAGCGCGTGCGTTTCGAGGGTCCGCCCGAAGTGGCCGCCAAACTCGCGGTGATCGCCGCATCCTACGGTGCCGCCCTCGACGACGACGCGCGGCCCACGCTCGATCTGTTGGGCCACGCCGATCCCCAGGATGCCTGCCGGCGCTGGTTGGCTGATGGAACCGATCATCCCAGCCCGGCATTGCATTGAGCTGATCCCTGCTTTACGAGACGGGACAACGCCCCAACCGATTTTCCAGACTCTACGGAGCCTCTCGATGCGCACCACCCCTCAGGTCAAAAAGATTCTCGATTGCTACGAGAGCGACAATCCCGGCACCAAGGCCAATCTCGCCCGCATCCTGATGCAGGGCCGGCTGGGCGGCACCGGCAAGCTGGTGATTTTGCCGGTCGATCAGGGCTTCGAGCATGGACCGGCGCGCAGCTTCGCCGCCAATCCGGCTGGCTATGACCCGCATTACCATCCCGATCTGGCGCTGG
>JAXDMU010000265.1:0-7685 GCA_034665905.1 Aliidongia sp.
CCGCCGGGCGTGAAGCTCCAGAACACCGGCAATGCCGAGGCGATGGGCGAGGTGTTCGGCCAGTTCGGCCTGGCGATGGGCGGCGGTATCCTGCTGGTGCTGGCCGTGCTGGTCCTGCTGTTCCAAAGCTTCCTGCAACCGATGACCATCATGATGGCGCTGCCGCTCTCGATCGGCGGGGCGCTGGCCGCGCTTTTGCTGACCGGCGATTCCCTGTCGCTTTCGGTGCTGATCGGCTTGCTGATGCTGATGGGCATCGTCACCAAGAATTCGATCCTGTTCGTCGATTACGCGATTCTCGCCATGCATGAGCACGGCCTGCCCCGGCGCGAGGCGCTGATCGAAGCCGGGGCCAAGCGCGCTCAGCCGATCCTGATGACGACGATCGCGATGATCGCCGGCATGCTGCCGATCGCCGCCCGCTTCGGCGAAAACGCCGATTTCCGCGCCCCCATGGCGATCACGGTGATCGGCGGGCTGGCGACCTCGACGCTGCTGAGCCTGATCTTCATCCCGGTGGCGTTCACGATCATCGACGACATCCAGATCTGGCTGGTCCGGCATCTGCGCAAGATCGTGACGACCGACGACCCGGCGCCGCATCCGGCGGAGTGAGGACGCGCGCCAAGAAACAGCTTGATGCGGTGATTCGATCTCTGCATTGAGGATATGGTCGAGAGTCTCGCAATACGCACGTCCGCGTCTACGGTCCGCGCCACTCGGTGCCCTCCGGTTCCGGCGCCTGCCCCGTGCCCACGAGATGAGGCCCGAGTTTCACGACCCAGGGCCGGGTACCCCGCCGGTCGGTGGCCGTGTCGAGGATGATCGACGGGCCGAGCCAGATTGCGGTGGCGCCGTTGCGTCGCAGATCGACCCGGTCCACGACCAGGGCGCCGGTGCGGCAGGCATGGCGGGCCGGCACCATTGCCACGATGATCTGGGCCGTTCGGCAATCCTCGGGCAACGCCGCCGCGTCGCGCACCAGGGCCACCACGCGGCCGTCACGATGCCACACGCAGCCCAGCGGATCGCAGCGCAGCGCGCCGTTCTCCGCCGCCTCGCCCGGTTCCGGCAGAAGACCGGCCGAAACGCCGCCGGCCGCACGCAGCCAATCCTCGGCGGCGAGTTTGTCGGATTTGTCCGAAGACAGGAGATAACGGCCATCCTCGGCGCGGATCGCCAGCAGGCGCCCATCTTCCGCAGCCAGAATATCGGGTGGCGATGCCGGAAACGGGCTGGCCGCTGCCAGCGCCACCGGCAGCAGCCCCCAATAGCGCCAATTCCCGTGCCAAATCACCAGCCAGACCCCGCCCAGCGCCGCAGCGACCAGCCCCCAGCCAGGCATGGTCGGCAGATCGAGCACGGCGTGGGGCAGGCCGGCGGTCCAATGCGCCACCTGTTCGATCAGCGCCAGCCCCCATCCCATCGGGATCAGGCCTAGCCGCTCCGCCCCGAACGGCAGCAGCACGCAAGACGCCACGGCCCAGGGCATGACCCAAAAACCGGCCACCGGAACGGCGACCAGATTGGCAAGGATCGAGAACAGGGCGAACCGATTGAAATGATAGATCGAAAAACCGGCCGTCGCGAGCGTCGCCACCAATGTCGTCAGTCCGATGCCGGCCAGATGCAGCAGGAAGCGGCCGAGCGGCCCCTGCCCGCGCCGCCATTCACCCAGCGCCGGACCGGCCGTTTCGTAAAACGCAATGAGCCCGGCAACCGCGGCAAACGACATCTGAAAGCTGACCCCGATCAGCGCCGACGGATCGAGCGCCAGCACCAGCCCGGCAGCCCAGGCGACTGCGGCGATCGACAGATTGAACCGATCGATCATGATCGCGACCAGCCCCAGCGCCACCATGGTAAAGGCCCGCTCGGTCGGCACCGCCGCGCCCGAAAGCACGAGATAGAGTGCTGCGGCAGCCAGCGCGGCCGCAGCGGCCCATTTCTTGATCGGTGCGCGCAACGCCACTGCGGGGATCAACGCCAGCAGACCCCGTGCCGCGAAGAAGACGAAGCCGCTGACCAGCGTCATATGCAGCCCGGCGATCACCAGCAGATGAGACAGGCCGGAATCGCGGTAATCCTGATTGATCAACGCCGGGATCGCGTCGCGCTCGCCGGTCACGATGGCCGCGGCAATGCTGCCCTCCGCGCCCGGCAAACCGGTGCGTAAGCGCGCCGCGATCCCGGCGCGCCACGCTCTGATCCGGCCGGTCAAGCCGCCGGCATTGCCCGGCTGGACCGCAGGCTTGCCCAGCGCATAGCCGACCGCGCCGATGCCGCGGAACCAGGCCTGGCGCTGAAAATCGAAGCCGCCGGGCAGCGCCGGCCCGGACGGCGGCATCAGTTCGGCCTTGACGCTCAGCCGGTCGCCGATGCGGATCGGCGGCGGCTCGCCGCGCAGCTTGATCCGGACGAGATGCGGCAGATGGGCCGGATCGACCCGCTCGATCGTGTCAGGCGCCAAGGTGACGCGCATCCCGTTCGGCTGCGTTTCGATATCGGTCACTCGACCGACCAGCGCCACGACACCCAGCGGATGATCGATCATCGGCGTCGCCAGCCGCCAGGTCTCGAATTGCGCAGCCGCCAGTCCCGCCGCCACCACACCGAGCGGCAAGGCAATCGCCAGAATGGCCGGCGCCGCCGGATGCGGGTTGCGTCGGGCCAGGAATGCCGCCGCGAATCCGGCCAAGGTCAGAATGGCGCCGAGCCACGGCCAGGGCTCGCTCTCCAGCCCGAAATAAAGCCCGATGCCGGCGGCGAACCCGACCGGCAGCCACAAGCCCCACCGCTCGCGCTCCGCCAGCAGCCGGGCAAACAGGGCCTCGCCGCCCCGGCGCAGCCAGGGCGGCGCCTGCCGAACCCCCGCGCCGAGGACCGCCTGCACCATGGATCATCCCCGTAGAGCCGTTTCCGCCAACGCAGTCAATCGCGCGCCGCCGCCAGGATCAAGCCTTTCATTCCTCCACGGCAAGGGGAATTCCCCAGCGCAACACATTGCCACGGCCCGAGGATTGCGATAACGATCAACCGAACTGCCAATAAAAGCCGCGGAGGAGTTGCGAATGTTGGGCATGATGATGGATCGGCCGCTGCTGATCTCAATGCTGATCGAGCATGCGGCGAGATTTCATGGCGATACGGAGATCGTCTCGCGCGAACCCGATCGCAGCCTGCATCGCTATACCTATGCCGCCGCCCGCGATCGCGCCTGCCAGGCCGCCAAGGCATTGCTGAAACTGGGCATCAAACCGGGCGACCGGGTTGCCACCATGGCCTGGAACACGCATCGCCACTTCGAGCTGTATTTCGGGATTTCCGGCATCGGCGCGGTGATGCACACCATCAACCCGCGGCTGTTCCACGATCAGATCCGCTATATGGCCAACCACGCCGAAGACCGGATTCTGTTCGTCGATCCGAGTTTCGTCGCCAATGTCGAAGCAATCGCGCATGACTTGCCGACGGTTCGCCACTACGTGATCCTGGCGCCGCGCGACCGGATGCCCGCGACCAATCTGCCCAACGTGCTGTGCTATGAGGAACTGCTGGCCGCAGAGACGGCGGATTTCGAGTGGCCGCAGTTCGACGAGCGCACCGCGTCCTCGCTCTGCTACACCTCGGGCACCACCGGCAATCCCAAAGGCGCGCTCTACAGCCACCGCTCGACTTTGCTGCACACCTTCGCCATGGCCTCGGTCGATACGCTGGGCATCGCGGCGGCCGATTGCCTGTGCCCGGTCGTGCCGATGTTCCACGTCAATGGCTGGGGCACGACCTATATCTCGGCCATGGCCGGCTGCAAGCTGGTGCTGCCGGGGCAGTTCATGGATGGTGAAAGCCTGTGTTCCCTGTTCGAGCAGGAAGGTGTCACAATCTCGATGGCGGTGCCCACCGTGTGGCTGGGCGCGCTCAAATATGCCGATGAGACGGGACGCGGGTTCTTCGGGATCAACCGTCTCGTGATCGGCGGCTCGGCTGCACCGCCCGCGATGATCGACATCTTCGATCAAAAATACGGCGTCAAGGTAATCCATGCCTGGGGCATGACCGAGATGAGCCCGATGGGCACGATCGCCTCGTTCAAGGGCAAGCATGCCGGCGCGTCCGAGGCGGAACGCAAATCCGTGCGCGAAAGCCAGGGTCGGCCGGTTGCCCTGGTCGATCTCAAGATCGTCGATGATGCCGGCAACCGGTTGCCGCATGATGGCAAGGCGTTCGGCGATCTCTATGTCCGCGGCCCGTGCATCATCAGCGGCTATTTCAACGACGAGACGGCCAACCGCGATGCCTTCGATGCCGACGGCTGGTTCAAGACCGGCGATGTCTGCTCGATCGATCCCGACGGCTATGTCCGCATCACCGATCGCAGTAAGGACGTGATCAAATCGGGCGGCGAATGGATCAGTTCGATCGAGCTGGAAAACGCCGCGATGGGCCATCCCGATATCGCCGAGGCGGCGGTGATCGGCGTCGTCCATCCGAAATGGGACGAGCGGCCGCTTCTGATCGTCGTGCTCCGACCGGATCGCACGCTTGACAAGCCCGCACTCCTGAAATTCCTGGCCGGGCGTGTGGCGAAATGGTGGCTGCCCGACGACATCGTCACCGTCGAACAGATCCCGCACACCGCGACCGGCAAGATCCTCAAAACCCAACTGCGCGTCGATTTCGCCAACCACAGGCTGCCCACGCTATGACCACGAACCGTCTCGCCGGAAAATGCTGCTTCGTCACCGGCGCCGCCTCCGGTCTCGGCCTCGCCATGGCGCAAGCGTTCAGCGCCGAAGGCGCGCAGGTTGCCATGACCGATCGCGACGTGGCGAAGGGCGAGGCGGCGGCGGCCGGCATCGCCAATGCCTTTTTCCTGCCGCTCGACGTGACCGAGGAAGCGCAATGGATTGCGACACTCGATCAGGCTGCATCCCGGCTCGGCCGGCTCGATGTGTTGGTCAATAATGCCGGGGTGGCGGTAGGCGGCACCGTCGAAACCACCTCGCTCGAAGATTTCCGCTGGATGACGCGGATCAATGTCGATGGTGTGTTTCTCGGCTGCAAATACGGCATTCCTCATCTGCGCGCGGCCGGTGGCGGCTCGATCATCAATCTCTCGTCGGTCGCGGGCCTGGTCGCCGCGCCGCCGATGACCGGCTACAGCGCCACCAAGGGGGCGGTCTGCCTGCTGACCAAATCCGTGGCGATCGATCTGGCCCGGCGCGGCGACAAGATCCGCTGCAACTCGATTCACCCGGTCTTCTTCAACACGCCGATGCTGCAAGGCTTCGCGCTGCCGGGCGCCGATGGCGAAAAGCTGCGCCGCGGGCTGATGCAGAGCGTGCCGATGGGCCGCTTCGGCGAACCGGATGAGGTGGCATCGCTCGCCGTGTTCCTCGCATCGGACGAGTCGAAATTCATCACTGGTGCCGAAATGGTGATCGATGGCGGCTTCACCGCCGCCTGAGCGATTTTCGCTTTTATGATAAAATCATCTGACAATATTCTATTATATAGTTCATATTTCGTTTATTAGACTCCTCAGGCAACTATTGATACACTTATTCAGTTTTTCCTGCGACAGGCCTCGCGCCTGTTCCGCTAATCGCGAAGGGAACTGAAGATGACGAAATTTCCGCTGAAGGGCAGCGAACGTCAGCCGATGCCGGGGGCGAAATCCACTGGCAAGGCCGATCCAACGGAGCGGCTGGAGGTCACCCTGCTGCTCCGGCACAGTAATGCGCAGATACTGACGCAGCGCGTGCGGAAGATCGCCCAAGGCTCGGCACCGAACAATCCGATGTCCCGCGACGAGTTTGGGCGTCAGTTCGGTACCGCGGGCGCCGACCTGACCGCGGTACGGAATTTTGCCGCCGCGAACGGTCTGGCGGTCGTGCAGGAAGATCCCGGGCGATGCACCATCGTGCTCGCGGGCACGGTGGCCCAGGCCAATGCCGCCTTCGGGGTGGATCTTCAGTGCTATGAACATCCCGGCGGCGGCTATCGCGGCCGGGTCGGCAGCGTTCAACTGCCGCAGGAGCTGCATCCCATGGTGAAGGCCGTGCTCGGTCTTGACAACCGGCCGGTGGCGCAGCCGCATTTCCGGATGACGCGGCCGAACGCCGGTGCCAACACGTCATTCACGCCGCTTCAGATCGCGCAGCTCTATGATTTCCCGCTCGGAGCCGGGCAAGGCCAATGTGTCGGCATCATCGAACTGGGCGGCGGTGAACGGCCGGCAGATCTCAAAACTTATTTCAAGGGCCTTGGCATCGGTGCCGGTCCGAAAGTGACCGTGGTCTCGGTCGATCATGGCTTGAACCACCCCACGGGCGATCCGAACAGCGCCGACGGCGAGGTGATGCTCGATATCGAGATGGTCGGAGCCATCGCGTCCCAAGCCCATATTGCGGTCTATTTCGCCCCCAATACCGAGGCCGGCTTCCTCGATGCGGTCACGACGGCAATTCACGATAAGACGAACAAACCGTCGGTCATCTCGATCAGTTGGGGCGGGCCGGAATCGACCTGGACCCAGCAGGCGCTGACCGGCTTCGATACCGCGTTTCAGGCCGCTGCGGTGCTGGGGGTCACGATCTGCGTCGCCTCGGGTGATGGCGGTTCGAGTGACGGACTCAATGATGGCGCCGATCACGTCGATTTCCCGGCGTCGAGCCCGAACGTCCTGGCCTGCGGCGGCACCAGCCTGACAGCGTCGGGAAAGGCAATCGCGTCCGAGACGGTCTGGAACGATGCCCCCCAAAGCACCGGTGCCGGCGGCGGCGGCATCAGCACGGTCTTCGCCCTGCCGGTCTGGCAGGAGGGGTTGCAAACGACGCTGACGGCGGGCGGCACGGCCCCGCTGGCGATGCGCGGCGTGCCGGATGTCAGCGGCAATGCCGATCCGCAGACCGGTTATCAGATCCGCATCGACGGCACCGACACGGTGATCGGTGGCACCAGCGCGGTCGCGCCGCTCTGGGCCGGACTGATCGCCCGCATCAACGCCACCAAGGGCACCCCGGTCGGGTTCATCAACCCGATACTCTATGCCGGACCGGGCGTGATGAACGACATCAAGCAAGGCAATAACGGCACCTTCGCCGCCAGCGTCAACTGGGACGCCTGCACCGGTCTCGGCACCCCGGATGGTGCGAAAGCCAACGCGCTGCTAACCCAGCCGCCCGCGGCTTGATCGGTTGAGGTAATCGAACGGCGGCAAATCATCGGCCACCAAACCGCTGATTTGCCGCCGGATTATTCGAGATCGGAATGGCAGGCTGAACCGCTCACGCCACCTCGGGCACGGCAAACTCCACCAGCGCCAGCCCGGCTTGCCCGAGATCGCGCCAGCGATCGGCATCCACTGCGAATACCGTTCGGGCGGCGGTCGGGAAGCCTTGCGTCAGGTCGGGAAAGCTTTCGACACCGGCGGCGCGGCGGGCCAGCAGCAGAGCCAGTTCGTGCAGACCGGGATTGTGGCCGACGAGCCAGACCATCTCGAATTCCGGCTCGATCTGTTCGATGTGGCGCAGCAACTCGCGCGCGCTCGCCAAATAGAGTCCCCGCTGATAGCGCACGACCGGCAGATCGGACCATGTCGCGATGGCGCAGGCCACGGTCTCGCGCGTGCGCGCTGCGGTCGAACACATGATCAGATCCGGCGGGGCCGCCGCCAATTGCCG
>JAXDMU010000266.1:0-6502 GCA_034665905.1 Aliidongia sp.
CAGCGCCGCAAGAAGCCGACCGATTACGGCACGCAGCTGATGGCCAAGCAGAAGCTCAAGGGCTATTACGGCAATATCGGCGAGCGCCAGTTCCGCCGCCTCTATGACGAAGCCGTGCGCCGCCGCGGCGACACCGGCGAGAATCTGATCGAGCTGCTGGAACGCCGCCTCGATGCGGTGGTCTACCGCATGAAGTTCGTGACGACCGTGTTCGCCGCCCGCCAGTTCGTCAATCACGGCCACGTCACCGTCAACGGCAAGCGCGTCAATATCCCGTCCTATCAGGTCAAGGATAATGACGTCGTCGAGATCCGCAACAAATCCAAGCAACTGGTTGTCGTGCTCGAAGCCATCCAGGCCAAGGACCGCGACATTCCGGCCTATATCGATCTGGAACAGGGCGGGCTCAAGGGCCGCTACATCCGCGCGCCGAAGCTGGCCGACGTGCCCTATCCGGTGATGATGGAACCGAATCTGGTCGTCGAGTTCTATTCGCGGTAAGTTCTTTCGGTGGTCTGAAACGATCGACGCCGCCCACCGTGAGGTTGGGCGGCGTTTTCGTTCACGGGATCAGAAAGCGTCTTGGCAGCGTTTCGCCAGCTCGTCAAAATCCTCGGGGCACTTCCGGCGAATCACGTTAACCCGACGCGCCGCTTCCTCACCCAACGATTTGCGACCGTAACCTGGGCCATCCGCAACACCGCGTTGTTTGGCCAAAACATCGAAATACTGCTCCTTGACGGATACCGCCGCCCGGACGTCAGCCCACCGCCAGTCATCCGGTAAATCGAGGCCCGCCAGAGTCCAGGTCTCAAGCTCCTCCCAGGCATTCTCAGCGAAGAACTTTTGGTCGGTACCGAACGTCTTTTCGATGGCTTCGAGTCTCTGGCGGCGTCCCAGAATTCCATCGCGATCCACGCACAGGATGAAGAGATCCACCATCCCCCGATATCTCTTGATGATTTCCGCGATGCGCTCGGATTTCAGCGCTTCGCCGATGCCGCCGAGCAAAGGATTCTGGCAGACTTGAACGATCACATTCTGTCTGCCGAAAGACTGAAACAACCGGGTGAAAAGCGGCTTCAGAAGATATTGATCTTTCCGAAAATCTTCGGGGATGACGAGGATTTTCATTCGTTTTCGCTCGTCCCATCATTCTCATTGCCAATAAAAGTGAGCATGTCTTCCATCCAGCCCGAGGCATGAAGCCGACCAAGCCCCTGAGATTGCCGCAACTCTCCGGCGTTAGGCAGCGAATCGACACGGCGAATGATCGCATTAGCCGTGTCCGGGCGTCGGAAAACCACGGAAGTATGCTTGAAGGTTTCATCACCCATCATCGTCAGCAAGTCTGGAGAATGGGTGGTACTGACCACTTGAATATTGCCTTTCGCGGTTCGCCCTTCGATCAGATCGAGAAGGAGTCTAAGGCGGGATGGGTGTATCCCATTATCGATCTCTTCGAAAAAGTAAAGGCGCGCGGGATTTGTCCCGAGCAATGCGGCAAGCATGGCAAGAAACCGAAGCGTGCCGTCCGACGCGCTGTAGGCGGAAATCCTCTTGTCACCGGTCTCACGAATCACCAATTGCACCAAACCGGTAATCGGGTCTTGTGGAAATTCGAAATCCTCGACATCCATCGGCGTGAGTTCACGGACCCAATCGGCCAAGATGGCTTTTCGAGCGGAGTCGGCACAAATTTCAGCCAAGACCGAAGGCAAATTCTCACCATTGTCGCCCAGCACGGTTTGACCAGGGAATGCCGGTTGCCGCATTTTATCTGGAACCAGATCCAGAAAGCGCATGCTGGCGAAAATTTCTATCAGTTGTTCGGCGATTTCTTTATGAAATCGTACAACTTGCTTTAAGTCTCGGATTTGCGATAAAGCCGGTTGGTCAGGTCGAACTTCGATTCGATGTCCAATTCGACGCTGCCCTCCAGTCTTCGCCAGTCGGAGCAGTAAATGTGCCTCATCATCTTGCTTACGGACGGGGTCACCTTTCTCAGGAAAACTCGTATATATATCTTCTGCATCAAAACTTAACATCTCATTTAATACGCGAAAACCGCCACGCTCTTTCTCATGCGGCTTGACTTGCAAGATGTAGTAACCTGTCTTGTTAGCAATTTTGAAGTGAACGCAAAGCATAAAGTATGTCTCGCCAAAACGAACGATCTCACGCGCCGCACCGCGCATCCGCGCCCACTCTACTTGACCACCGTCACCGTGTTTGCCGCCGATGATCTCCGCCAATGTGTAACCGCGGCCGATGCCGTGCAGGAAGCGAAACGCGTCGCGGATATTGCTTTTGCCGCTGGCATTGGTCCCGACGATCACGGTAAAGGGACCGACATCGAGCTTCGCGTCGGCAAAGTTTTTGAAATCGGTAAGTCTAATAGCGGTAATCATCAGGTCGCCTCAACGCAGAGGATCTCGAACACAACAGCCGCTCCTCAATGAATGCAGGATGGGAGCCTGCCACATCGTTACCATCTATGTCGAGGTTCCGCCGATCGGTCAGCATGCACAGGACAACGCTCCGTTCCACACTTCTGACCGAAATCCGATAATGGTCCCTTCTCGATCGCCGCCGCAAACTGCTAAAGGCGATGGCAAGATGCGCGCATGCCGGGGAATTTCGTGCTAAGCTTATCGCGTGCCAGCATCGTCCGACCCATCGAGGAGAGGCCACGCCCCTGCGCATCCCATTACCGGCCGGCGCCAAGATCATCATCAATGGCGCGGTGGTCCAGAATACCGGCGGCGAAGCAACGAGGTAGAGTGGGAAAAGATCGCCTATGAATTTCTCGACCGCCACGGGGCCGCCGTGCCCGAGGCGACCGAAATCGTCTCCCATGTCCACAGCCTGATGCAGGAAGACAAGCTCTATTCGCCATTCCCCGCTCGTGTCAGTAGGTGCTTATCGCCTTTTCAGCCCCCTCACCGCCCCTCCGGCGGCAAAATCTCCGGTGCCAGGATCACGTCGATCAGATGCGGCCGGCGGATATCGGCCAGATGGGCGCGTTTCTCGTCGGCGGTCAGGCGGGCGCCGATGCCATCGGTCATGATCTGGGTCAGCGAGCGGTCGCTGAGATCGAGCCAATAGGTCCGGCGGATCAGCTTGTCGTCGCCGTCGCGCATGAACGGGTCATCGGCGAGGCCGTGCAGCGGCGGTTGGAAAAAGCCGGTCATGCTTGTGTGCCTCCGTTTTCGGTTCCGGCCAATCGGATCAGCGCGGCGCGAACCTCCGCCATCACGCCGGCCCAGTCGCCGGCACTCTTCTGCCGGAATTGCCGCAAGGTCGGATACCATGGGCTGTCGTCGCGGTCGAGCAGCCAGCGCCAGCAACTGTCGAAACGGTTGAGCAGCCAGACCGGCTTGCCGAGCGCCCCGGCCAGATGGGCCACGGCGGTATCGACGCTGATCACCAGATCGAGCGCCTCGATCAGCGCCGCGGTATCGGTGAAATCACCCAGTTCCGCGGTGAAATCATGGAGCACCAGCCCGGCGGGTGGGTCGGTCGCCTGGGCGGCGGGACTGTCCTTTTGCAGGGACACGAAACTCACGCCCGCAAGGCCGGCCAGCGCCGACATTTGCTTCAGCGCCATCGACCGGCGGCCATCGACCGCGACGGCCCATGGCAGTTCGGGCCGGAACCCGCCGGCCCAGACCAGCCCGATTTTCAGCCCTGGCAGACCGGCCAGACGCGTACGCCACATGGCGGCAGCCGCCGGATCGGCCGCGAGGTACGGCGTCTCTCCGGGGATCGTTTCCAGCCGCGTGCCGAGCCGCCGCGGCACGCTCAAGAGCGCGCACTGCGCATCATAGTGCGGCAGCCTTTCGCCGCGCGGGATGATGGCGGCGATGCCGGGCAGGCCCGATAACAAGCGTACCAGCGGCGCCGGCACCTCAAGCACGGTTTTCGAGGTTTGCGCGACGATCGGCGCATAGCGGCAGAATTGCAGCGTATCGCCCAGCCCTTGCTCGGCATGGAGCAGCAGAACCCGTTCGCCCATCGGCTTGCCGTCCCAGGGTCGCGCGGCAAGCTCGGGCCGAACCGCGCCGTTCACCTCGGCTCGCACCTCGTAATGCTGCCAGCCCTCTTCCATCTGCCCGGTCACCAACAGCGCCTGGGCGAGGTTATAGCGCGCCTCGCGGTGGAGTGCCGGATTGGCGGGCAGGCGCAAGGCGGCGCGAAAGCACGGCTCGCCTTCATCCGGCCGGCCGCGCTGGCACAGCAGATTGCCGAGGTTGTTATAGGCTTCCGGGAAGGTCGAATTCTGGTGGAGCACGTCGCGATAACAGGCTTCGGCGTCGTCCAGCTTGCCGGCCGAACGCAGGATCATCCCCAGATTATTGCGGGCGACCACGTAATCGGACTTGAGCCGGAGTGCTGTCCGGCACGCTTTCTCCGCTTCAGCGTAGCGCCCGAGCGAGCGCAAGGCGAGTGCCAGGTTATTGTGGTAATGCGGGCGGTCGCGCTTCAGTCGGATCGCCTTGCCGATGAAATCGACCGCTTCCGCATGGCGCTTGGTCTGGTCGGCGACCAGACCAAGCAGATGCAGCGCCTCTGTGTCGCGCGGATCCATCGCCAGCACTTGGCGATAGGCCATTTCGGCCTGTTCGACATGGCCGGCGCGATGGCAGGCGACGCCGTGCTGGAAAATCTCGGCCTTGGACCGCACGGGCCAGGCGGGGACGAACGAATGAGGCACCGTGTGACACTCCCTCGGGCCGCCGTCACAGGCGGCAGGGTACTCAAATCGACCGATCGCTCAGTCAAAACCGATGACGCAGACCATGCTGTCGTCCGCCGTGCGGCCGCCGCTGCGCATCAAATGGGCCCGCAACAGCCCCTCGGCGATGACGGCGGGCGGGCGGGCGGCCAGATCGCGCAGATCTGCCGCTAATGCCTGTTCGGCCAGCAGCGCCACTTCCGGATCGGCGTCTTCGATGAAACCATCGGTGACAAGCACCAGCCGGTCGCCCGGTGCCAGCGTCACCCGACGCGTTTCGTATTTCTGGCCGGGCAGCAGGCCGATCAACCCGCCCTCGACATCAATCTCGCGCGTACCGCCGGCACCGACCAGGAACGGATGAGGTTGACCGGCATTGGCCAAGGCCACGGCACCATCGGGACCGAGCCAACAGCCGATCACGGTCAGCGCCGCGCCGTCGAGCATGCCTTCCTCGGTCAAGAGATCGGACAGATTACCGATAAATTCACCGGGGCCGATCTCGCTGCCCATGCCGAGCGCCGCGCCCCGGACGAAGCCCAGATTGGCCATCGCCAGCGGCCAGGCACCGACACCGTGGCCCATCGCGTCACACATCAGCAGTTGAAAGCCATCGGGCGTGTGGCGGTGCCAGATCAGGTCGCCACCGCCCAGATTGACGTCGATCGGCTGATCGGCGGAAATCCGCCGGGCGGCAATCGAGTAGCGGCCGACCCGCTCCGGCAGGGTCTGCGAGGGAAAGCGCAAGGTCGCGCCGGCCGCCTGCTCATGCCGGCGCAGCATCTTCAATTGCTGCTGCCGCCGCAGCACCCGGTCGAGCACGCCGTGCAGCCGTCGCTTGTCGAGCGGCTTGTAGAGCAGGTCGTCGATGCCGGATTCATTGGCCGCGGCCAGCGCACCCGGACTGCGGTCGCTGGTCAGGAACAGGAACGGCACCAGACCCAGCTCGGCCTCGCGCGCCAGCCGGTCGCGGAAGGCCAGACCGTCATCATCCGGCATGTGAATGTCGGAAATGATCAGATCCGGCGTCTGCAATCGGGCTTCCAGCTCGGCTTCGGCTGCGGTCGCGCAGGCGATGACGGTATAACCACCGCGCAGATAAAGCTCGAGCGCCAAGCGCTGCACCGGATCGTCATCGACGACCAGAACGCGCGGGCTTCGGCCGGCATCGATCGGCACGGCACGGACCATGAAGCGATTGACATCGTTCGGCTCGCGCGAGCGCCAATGGCGCGGCACATAAAGATGCTGGGGAAACCGCGCGGCCACGATGTAGAGACCACGCCCCGATTCCTGTAACGGATCGGGGCGGCGCACGCCGTGATCGCGAAAACTGGTCGCCTCATGCAGTAGCGGCGCGCCGTCATCGGCCACCGTCAGCGTCCATTCCGCCTCATGCCGCTTCAATTCCGTGACCAGCCGCGTGGCGCCATCGGCGTGGGTCGCGACATTGACGCCGATCTCAACCAAGGCGACGCTCAGATCCTCGCCGATCTCGCGCGTCAGCGGCAATTGGGCGATCCGGTCGGCAAAGGATCGGCGCAAATCCCGCACGCCGGCCAGGGTCGGCACCGTTTCACCCGTCCAGAGCACGTCTTCCGCATCCGCCATCATCACACCGTGCCATCCGCGGCGATCAGCCGGCCGAGACCGTCCTCTATCAGGAAACCGGCCTTGAGTCCCAGGCCTTCGATCGCGCGGTCGTGCGATCCGATCGCGCGCCGCATATCGCCGGCCCGTGCCGGGCCGTGCAGGATGACCGAC
>JAXDMU010000267.1:0-5406 GCA_034665905.1 Aliidongia sp.
GCGCTTGCCGCGCTGATCGGCGAGGTGATCGGTTGGTTCCGGCATCACCCGGGCCATGAGGCGCTGAAACGCCTGTTTACCGAATTGGTCCATCAAGCGATTGCGGGTCTCGGTGCCGCAGTGCTGATCCCGGAGGAGTTGACGGAAATGCAGACGGCGATGTCGAGACTGGGCGAGACGTGGAAGCGGCAATATCTGGCCGAGGGCGAAGCCAGGGGCCGGGCCGAGGGCGAAGCCAAGGGCAAGGCCAAGGCGTTCATCCTTCTCGCCGAGCAGCGCTTCGGGCCGCTGCCGCAGGCGCTACGCGACCGCGTCGAGAGCGCCGATGCACCCTTGATCGAGACTTGGCTCGGGCGCCTGCTGGCGGCTACCAGTCTGGAGACGCTGTTCGATGCCGCGAACTGAGGGCGAGCTTAGTGCATTGAAACTGTACGGTTTCATAATTACGAAAAAAGCACTATTACTTACCCAGACACCACAGACATTATTGTCTTTGACATGGTCGGTAATTATTTACAAGTACTCACGATATGGAACTTGGCATATTTATCCAGTTCTGGGAGCCATCTTCGGTGCATGAATCTGCGACGGACGCGGCGCCCGCATAAGTCGTATCGCCATCAAGGATACTATCCGAGGGACAGGAAATTGGCGTGGGCTAACCGGTGAGAGAGATAGGAGCGATCCCGAGACGCTAATTGTCGGGTTGGCGATACCGTGCGTTTTCGAGCCTCTATGAATGACCCATCACCCCGCCCCGCGCCGATAGGTCCAGACGAAGGCCGGTGGCAAGTTGCGTGGAACCCACGCGGCGCGGCGCGAGATCAAATGGTGGGCTTGTGCCGCCAGCGGTGATTTGAAGCCATAGGTGAATTGGATGAACGGCCGGCTGGTGCCGAGCAGCGCAAAGCAGCTTTCGACCAGTTGGGCTATGATGTCGTCGGGAAACAACAGCAGCGGCAGGCCGGACACGATCGCCCCCACGCTGTGGATGCCATGCGGCGCCAGCAGCGCCGGCAAGGCCGTGGCGTCGCCGCACAAGATATGAACACCGGGAAAGCGGCTGCGCAGCAAGCCGGCCAAACCGGGATCCCGCTCGACCACGAACAACCGATCCGGCCGCACGCCCGCCGCCAGCAGGGCATGCGTGATGCTGCCGGTACCGCCGCCTAGTTCGATGATCGGCGCCCGGTCGGTCAGCGCCGCAGCCGGGACCTGTCGGGCAATGACACGGGCGAGATGGCGGCTCGACGGGGTGAACGACCCCATCCGCCGCGGCGCCTTCAGCCATTGCCGGAAAAAGGTGAGCGCCGAATTTCCCTCCGACAGAGCGGGCAGCGTCGGTTCGGCTTTCACTATGTCCACTCCTGTTTTCATCGTACCACGTCCGCTCCGTTTATCCTTGTCCACCGCCGCCAATCGGTTAGGCTGCGCCGCATCAGGGGCCAGACGCCACTCTTGTACTAGAAACGACCGAACAAGGTGAAGCCCTTCGCGCGCCGGACCCATCGGCGTCCAGGCAGAGCGCGGGGGCGATTGCCGCCTTCCGGGGAGATTCGACATGCCACTCTCAGTGGAAACTGACAACCTAGCACTCCTCGATGCCGTTATCGCGCTGGCAGCCAAATCCCCGCCGACCGACCGTTTCGACGAACAATTCATCCGCGATTTCTACAGAAACGTTCCGCCCGATGATTTGTTGCGGCGCTCGCCGGCCGATCTGCTGGCGGCGGCGGCGGCGCTGTGGCGGTTCATCGGCGAACGGCGACCGGGCCGCGCCAAACTCTGCGTGCTGAGCGCGCAGGAATCGGCCAACGCCTGGACCGGCGGCCGGACGATCGTCCAGATCTGCAATGACGACATGCCGTTTCTGGTCGACAGCGTGACCGCCGCGCTGAAACGGCTCGATCTGATCGTGCATCTGGTGATCCACCCGGTCCTGACGCTTGAGCGCGATGCAGAGGGCCGGCTTCTCGGCCTGGGCCGGGACCGGCCCGGCGTGGTTCGCGAGTCGGTAATGCAGATCGAACTGGCCGGCCCGGCCGGGACCGAACGCCGCGCCGCCATCGCGGACGAACTTGAAACGGTGCTGGCCGATGTCCGCGCCGCGGTGGTCGATTGGAGTTCGATGCGCAAGCGCGTCGCCCAGATCGCCGGCGAACTGGGCGACCCCACCGTGCCGGTTTCAGCCGCCGAAGCCTCGGAAGTGTCGGAATTCCTCCACTGGCTAGCCGAGAATAATTTCACCTTCCTCGGATATCGCGAATATCAGTTCGGCGGCAGCGGGCTGACCGTCGTGCCAGAGGTCGGCCGCGGCCTGCTGCGCGACGATAATTACCTAGTGTTCGACGGCATCCGCAATTTCACCACGCTGTCGCCCGATGTCCAGGCCTTCCTGCGTTCGCCGCAACTGGTGATGATCTCGAAATCGAACCGCAAATCGACCGTGCATCGACCGGTGCCGCTCGACACGATCGGCATCAAGACGTTCGATGCCGATGGCAAGGTGGTCGGCCAAAAGCTGATCGTCGGCCTGTTCACCTCGGTCTCCTACGGCCATCCGCCGCATCAGATTCCGATGCTGCGGCACAAGGTGCTGAGTTGCATCGAACATTCCGGCTTCGAGTCGACCAGCCATGACGGCAAGGCGCTCCAGCACATTCTCGACAATTATCCGCGCGACGAGCTGTTCCAGATCGACGAGCGCGAGTTGTTCCAGACGTCTCTCGGCATCCTGCATCTCCAGGACCGCCAGCGCATCGCACTGTTCGCCCGCAAGGACCCGTTCGAGCGTTTCATCAGCGCGCTCGTCTATGTCCCGCGCGACCGCTACAACGCCGATGTCCGCCTGCGCATGGGGATCGTTCTGGAACGCGCGTTCGGCGGTACGATCGCGTCGCAATCGACCCAGCTCGACGATGCCGTGCTGGCGCGGATTCATTTCATCGTCGCGACCACGCCGGGCCAGATCCCCGACATCGAGATCGCCGCGGTCGAACAGATGCTGGTCGAGGCCGGGCGGGTCTGGGCCGATCGGCTGGGCGAAGCGCTGACCACCGCCAAGGGCGAGGAAGCCGGCATCGATCTGCTGCACCGCTTCGCGGACGCGCTGCCCAATGGCTATATCGAGCGGTTTTCCGCTGAGATGGCGGTGGCCGATATCGAGCGTATACTGGCGATCGAATCAGGATTGCCGATCGCGCTCACGCTTTACCGGGACGCCGAGACCGGCAATGGCGATCTGCGGCTGAAGACGTTCCATGCCGGCACGCCGATCGCCTTGTCCGACGTCCTGCCGATGCTGGAGAATCTGGGCCTGAAGGTGATCAACGAGATGCCGTTCGAGGTCCGGCCGCGCGGCATCGGCCAGGCCATGTGGATCCAGGAATTCGAGATGGTGGCGCGCGGCGGGCCGATCGATCTGGCCGCCGTGACGCCGCTGTTCGAGACAGCCTTTCCGGCCGTGTGGTCCGGGGCATTGGAGAATGACGGGTTCAACCGATTGATCCTGGGCGCCGGCCTGTCGGCGCGCGAGACGATCGTGCTGCGGACCTATTGCAAGCTGCTGCGCCAGGCCGGTAGCAGCTTCAGCCAAGCCTATATGGAAGATACCGCCGGGGCACACCCCGCTATTGCCCGGCTGCTGATCCGCCTGTTCGCGACGCAATTCGATCCGGCCCATTCGGCCGACGATCGCGACGATGACGCGGCGCGGATCGTCCAGGAGATCGCGACCGCGCTCGACGCCGTCACCAACCTCGACGAAGACCGCATCCTGCGCAGCTTCCTGCTGCTGATCCGCCAGAGCCTGCGCACGAATTTCTACCAGACGACGCCATCAGGCGAGCCCAAGCCTTATCTCTCGATCAAGCTGGCGAGCCAGGAAATCGATTTGCTGCCGCTGCCCCGTCCATTGGTCGAGATTTACGTCTACAGCCCGCGCACCGAGGGCTGCCATCTGCGCGGCGGCAAGGTGGCGCGCGGCGGGATTCGCTGGTCCGACCGCAAAGAGGATTTCCGCACCGAGATTCTGGGGCTGATGAAGGCCCAGATGGTCAAGAACTCGGTCATCGTGCCGGTCGGCTCCAAGGGCGGGTTCGTGGTGAAGCGGCCGCCCGCGGGCGATCGCGAGGCGCTCAATGCCGAGGTCGTCGCGTGCTACCGCATCCTGATGTCGGGCCTGCTCGACATCACCGACACGATCCAGGGCACCACCATCGTGCCGCCGCGCAATGTCGTGCGCCGCGACGGCGACGATCCCTATCTGGTGGTCGCGGCCGACAAGGGCACGGCGACCTTTTCCGATATCGCCAACGGTGTTGCGATCGAATACGGCTTCTGGCTGGGCGATGCCTTCGCGTCGGGCGGGTCGATCGGCTATGACCATAAGGTGATGGGCATCACCGCGCGCGGCGCCTGGGAGGCGGTCAAGCGGCATTTTCGCGAACTGGGTACCGACATCCAGAGCACCGATTTCACCTGCGTCGGCGTCGGCGACATGGCGGGCGACGTGTTCGGCAACGGCATGCTGCTCTCGCCGCATACCAGGCTGATCGGCGCCTTCAACCATCAGCATATTTTCCTCGATCCCGATCCCGACACGGCGACGAGTTGGGCCGAGCGCAAGCGGCTGTTCGACCTGCCGCGCTCCAACTGGAAGGATTACGATCCGTCGCTCCTGTCGAAAGGCGGGGCGATCTATGAGCGGCAGGCGAAATCGATCGCGCTCTCGCCCGAGGCCCAGGCCCGGCTCGGCATCACCGAGGTGCGCCTCACGCCCGCGCAACTGATCCAGCGCCTGTTGCACCAGCCGGTCGATCTTTTGTGGTTCGGCGGCATCGGCACCTATGTCAAGGCCTCGACCGAATCCCAGGCCGAGGCCGGCGACCGCACCAACGACGCGCTCAGGATCGACGCCGGCGACCTCAAGGCCAAGGTCGTGGGCGAAGGCGCCAATCTGGCGATGACTCAGCGCGCCCGCATCCAATATGCGCTGAAGGGCGGCCGGCTCAACACCGATGCGATCGACAATTCGGCCGGTGTCGATACCTCCGACCACGAGGTCAACATCAAGATCGGCATCGCCGGCATCATCGCCGCGGGCAAGCTCAGTCCCGCGGAGCGTGCCGGGTTCCTCGCCTCGATGACCGAGGAGGTCGGTCGGCTCGTGCTGGAAGACAATTACCTGCAAACCGAGGCGCTGAGCGTGGCCGAGGCCGAAGCCGGCGCCATCCTCGATCAGCATGTCCGGCTGATGCGCAGCCTGGAGCGGGCCGGCAAGCTCGACCGCGCCATCGAATTCCTGCCGGACGACGAGGCGCTGGCCCAGCGTGCCGCACTAAAGCGCGGCCTCACCCGGCCGGAACTGGCGATCCTGCTGGCCTATGCCAAGAACGCGCTTTATGC
>JAXDMU010000268.1:0-5150 GCA_034665905.1 Aliidongia sp.
TGGACGGTCTTGAGGCGACCCGCCTGATCCGGCAGCAAATTCCCGCCGCCGCACTGCCGATCATCGCCATGACCGCCTACGCTTCGGAGGGGGAGCATCTGCGCTGCCTGCGCGCCGGGATGGATGCGCACATCTCCAAGCCGATCGATCCGCAGAGATTCAATATGGTTTTGACGGGTCTGGTCGTACCCCGCCGACGTGAGGTGCCGCTGCCTGCCACACCGGGCGATCAGGCGCTCGGCGCGCTGCCGCCATTCGACCTCGATGCCGCGCTGGACCGACTGGAAGGCAATACCGATCTGGTGCGCCGAATCATCAACACCTTCGCTGTGACTTACGCCGATGGCGCCGCGACCCTGGCCGACCTGGCGGCCGACGGGGAATGGATCGAACTCGAGCGTTTCGTGCATAGCCTCAAGTCCGCCGCCGGGACGTTGGGCGACCGTTCCCTTGCCCTCACCGCCGACCGGCTGGAGCGAACCTGCCGGGCCGGCCGGATCGCCCGGATCGGCCCCCTGGCGACGCGACTTACGCAACAACTGACCCGAGCCGCAGCCGCGGCCCAGGAGTTTTCGGCCCGCGAGAGTGCCGAATTGCCGGTGCCGTCGTCCGGTGGTGACGGTACTGTCAGCGACGCCATCGTCGACGAGTTGGACGATTATCTCAATCGCCGCAGCATGAAGGCGCGCAAGATTTTCCCCGCATTCGAGCAGGCGGTACGCCGACCGGCGACCGACACACACGTCGATGCCATGGTCGCCGCCCTGGATCGTCTCGATTTTAACCGGGCGCAGCAATTGATGAGAGAGATCGTCTCGACCTTGAAGGTTGAGGCGTCGATATGAGCGCCCTTTCAGGTTCCAGCGTCGTGCTCGTGGTCGATGACGAGGTCTCGAACATTGAAATACTCGCGGCCGTACTTGAGCCCGAGTGCGAAGTCATCTTTGCCACCAGCGGTGCCCAGGCGATCGAACTGGCGCTCACCTCCCGACCCGATCTGATCCTACTCGACCTGATCATGCCGGAAATGGACGGCTATGCCGTGCTGAGCACACTCAAGCGAACGCCGGCCACCGCCGATATCCCGGTGATCTTCATCACCGGCAGAAATGATGCGCAGGCCGAAGTGCATGGCCTTGAACTCGGCGCCGCCGATTACATTTCCAAGCCGCTCAGCCCGCCCGTCGTGCGCATCCGGGTGCGCAACCAGCTCGAACTGAGGCGCGCCCGCGACGATCTTTACCACCGCGCCGTGACCGACGGCCTGACCGGCCTGGCCAATCGGCGGAGGTTCGACGAGGTGCTGGTCCTGGAGTATGCCCGGCAAATCCGCGCCAATGGTTTGCTCTCGCTCGTCCTCGTCGATGTCGATCATTTCAAATTGTACAATGATCAGTACGGCCATGTCGCGGGCGACAACTGCTTGCGCCAGATTGCGGAGACGATGCAGGCGGTGGTCCGGCGGACGTCGGATCTGGTGTCGCGCTATGGCGGCGAGGAGTTCGCCCTGATCCTGCCCGAAACCAGCCTCGCCAATGCGATAACGCTTAGCGAGGCTTTGCGTCTGTCGGTCAGCGCGCAGGCCATTGAGCATAACCGGTCGCCGGTCGCCCAGCATGTCACGGTCAGCCTGGGCATCGCCACCACAATCTGCGTCATCGACGGGATGCCGGCGCGTCTGCTGGCACAGGCGGATCTTCAGCTTTACGCGGCAAAAAAGGCAGGGCGGAATCGAGTTGAGGCCATCATGCTGGAATGAACGATCGGGCGTCGCGGGGGTAAACCGCGTCCTTACCGCGACTGATGCGATTGCCCTGGGTAATTCCCGCCATGCCATGTAAGAAGGCACGGACCGCTTGGTTTGCCGAGCCGATCGATGGTTGTGGGGAAACATGATGGTCCGTGCGTCAGTCTGCGTCAGACGGTCCCGGTGGCGCTTGACGCTGGCGGCGCTGGTCTGGCTGTCGGTCATTACCACCCATCCGGCCCCGGCGCAGGAAAGCCCCGGCAAAGCCCCCGACGCCGGACAGCTTCTCGATCATTTGGCGCATGGGCACGAACAAGCACCGGCACCATCCCCCGACCGGCCCGATCCCTCAATCAAGCCGCCATCGTCCGATTCGGATCAGATGAGCCGCTTGGGTCTGACGCCATCCGATCCGGGCCATTTGCCTCGCTTGAATGATGCTGGTGGCAATGCGCCGCCCCCGGATGGCGATCCGACCGGCCTCGGCGCGACCATCTTTGCCACCGTTGCCTTCGTGCTGGTGTTCTTTTTGTTGAGTCGCGCGTTGCGCTGACGCGAGACGCCTCCGCATTCCCGGATTGTTACGGGTTGCGAGATATTCTCTATTTTTTTGAAATAAACGACCATTCTATCTGTGGTTTAATGTGCGCTGGCGCTTGTGCAAGTTTTAGTTAAAATTTTACATAAATGCGAAATTTATCGCCGGGAACAGCCGGGATATTATTCCGCGAACAACCGAGATATTATTTTTATTTCAGTGGCGTTTCAGACTTCCTACGAGCGGAAAGAAATGCCATTCTCACTACGGATCGGCGAAATTTCCGATCGAAACCTGGGCTGCCGATAATATCTTTGTTAAATGTCAACGCCGTACGGCAGGGGCATAGGATAAATGGCCTAACAACGCAGGATCGTGACGAAAAGCGATCATACGCCGTCCATTTTTCTAATGTTGGGGGTAATTTCAGGTTAAGTACGTTTCAGATGATCGCCTTTTCTTTTTTGACGGGGGAGAAATCGTATGTTTGTAAGAGCCAAATCGAAGATTTGTATATTAGCTTTGGGAGCGTTGACGACGGTCGGCATGGCGTCCGAAGCCGGTGCCCAGACGGCGCGGCGGATGGTCACGACGGCGATCAGCGATCGTATTACCGTGGCGTTGCCGGGCAACACCCGGCCCGAGGCCAATGTCCAGAATGATCGCGGCCTGGTTGAGGAATCGCTGCCGCTGGAACATCTCCAGATCCTGCTGAATCGCCCGCCGGAGATGGAAGCCGCCCTGAACAGCTTGATCGACGAGCTTCACGACAAGAACTCGCCGCTGTTTCATCAATGGCTGACGCCCGCGCAGTTCGAGGCACAGTTTTCCCCGGCCAAAGAAGATATCGCCGCCGTCACCAATTGGCTGTCCGGTCATGGCTTTCAGGTAAATGGCATTGTCAACGGCCGGGTCGTCGATTTCAACGGCACGGCCGGCGCCGTGCGCCAGACGTTCGGCACCGAGATCCACACCCTTAATGTCGGCGGCGTTCAGCACATCGCCAACATGTCCGACCCGCGCATTCCCACCGCCTTGTCCGGTGTCGTGCATGGCGTCGCGTCGCTGCATGATTTCCGGCCGCATACCAATCTCAAGGTCAAGTCCGATTTCACCTTCACCAGCGGTGGATCGCAGTTCGAGGCGGTGGTGCCGGGTGATCTCGCCAAGATCTACAATCTGACCCCCCTGTTCAATGCCGGCATTTCCGGCCAGGGCCAGACAATCGTCCTCATCGAGGACAGCAACATGTTTTCGACCGCGGATTTTACGACCTTCCGCAATGAATTCGGCCTCTCGACCTTTACCGCCGGCTCTTTCTCGCAAGTTCATCCGGGCAATTGCACGAATCCGGGTGTTCTCGCCGGTAATGAGAGCGAAGCGGAACTTGATGTCGAATGGGCCAGTGCCGCAGCGCCCAGTGCGGCCATCGAACTTGCCTCGTGCAAGGACACGGCGACCACGTTCGGTGGCCTGATCGCCCTCCAGAATATCCTCAGCGGCGGCGGTACCCTTCCGGGCACCATCAGCATCAGCTTCGGCGAATGCGAGGAATTCAACGGCGCCACGAACAACGCCCTCTACAGCAGCACCTATCAGCAAGCGGTCGCACTCGGCACCACGATCTTCGTGTCGTCAGGTGACGAAGGTGCAGCGAGCTGCGATGCCAACCAGACCAAGGCGACCCATGGCATTACCGCCAGCGGCTTCACCACGTCCGCCTTCGACGTCTCGGTCGGCGGCACCGATTTCGGCGACACTTTCGCCGGCACGACCGCAACCTTCTGGTCCACCACCAACTCCTCGACCTTCGAATCGGCCCTGTCCTATGTTCCGGAAATTCCCTGGAACGACTCCTGCGCCAGCAAGCTGATCTTCACGATCGAAGGCTTCACCACCGCCACCGGTACGGCCGGTTTCTGCAACAGTGCGACCGGCAAAGCGAATTTCCTGACCACGGCCAGCGGCAGCGGTGCGCCGAGCGGCTGCTTCTCCGGCTCACCCTCGACCTCGGGTGTCGTCAGCGGCACCTGCAAGGGCAACCCGAAGCCGTCCTACCAGAAAATCCTGGGCAATCCGGCCGACGGCGTGCGTGACATTCCCGACGTCTCGCTCTTCGCCGCCAATGGCACCTGGGGCCATTTCTACGTCTTCTGTGACACCGACACCGCCGATGGCGGCGCCTGCTCCGGCTCGCCCAGCACCTGGTCGGGTGCCGGCGGCACCTCCTTCGCCTCACCGATCTGGGCCGGTTTCCAGGCTCTGATCAATCAGAAGAAGGGTGCCCATCAGGGCAATGCCAACACTGTTTACTACGCGTTGGCCAATACCGAATACGGCACGACCGGCAGCACCACCTGCAACTCGACCCTGGGTAACGGGGTCAGCAGCACCTGCGTGTTCTATGACGTCACGCAAGGCGACATGGATGTGAACTGCACGGGCAGGTTCAATTGCTTCCTGCCGAGCAGCACTAACGGCGCGCTCTCGACCAGCAGCACGACGTTCACCGCTGCTTTCGGCACGACGACCGGCTGGGATTTCTCCACCGGCATCGGCACGGTCAACGTGACGAATCTGGCAAACGCATGGCCCTAGCGCCCGGGACGCGGCAATGGTCGCCGCGCGATGAGCGCCTGGAACATGAATGAGGGGACGGGGCGGCCGGCGACGGCCGCCCCGTTTCATTGTGGCGGCGGGTCGCATCGACGGTTAGGCTTGTCCCGGTCATTCAAACGAGGAGCCCGCCCCGTGCCGATCCATCCCCGCATCGCCGCCGGCCATGACGATTTGATCGCCTGGCGACGCGATTTTCACGCGCATCCCGAACTGGGCTTCGAGGAACACCGGACCTCCGCGATCGTC
>JAXDMU010000269.1:0-4738 GCA_034665905.1 Aliidongia sp.
CCGAGCACGCCGATCTTGACGCCGGGCAGGAAACTCAGCCAGACATCCTTCAGCACCTCGCGCCCGCCGGGATAGGACTTGTTCAAGCCCTTCATCACATAGATGTACTGATAGCTGGCCATCTTACTGAATTTCCTGGGTTATTCTGGTTTTGACCGGTCTGCCCGGAACGGGCTGCTGTCGAACCGCGCCCATAGATAATCGACCCGCCGGACAAGTCCACTAAAAAAGCCGTCCGACTCGTCCGCGCTGCGGGTCAGCAGCGCACCAGGAGAGCTTTTCCGGGTGCCGCGCGTGGGGCATGGTACCCGCCGCGTTCCCCCCAAGAAAGGCGCCGTGCCACCATGCTGCCCGTCGATCCGGTGCTTCGGCATCTTGAGCAGGACTTCGAACCCGCCGTCGAGCGCTATCTGGCGCTGCTGCGCATCCCGTCGGTCTCGACCGATCCGGCCTACCGGGCCGAGACGCGCCGGGCCGGCCAGTCGCTGACCGACGAACTCGCCACGCTGGGCTTCGAATCGCGCCTGCATGACACGCCGGGCCATCCGATCGTGGTGGCCCATCATCCCGGCCCCGGCGGCGACGCCCCGCATCTCTTGTATTACGGCCATTACGACGTGCAGCCGGCCGATCCGCTCGAACTCTGGGACAGCCCGCCTTTCGAGCCGGCGATCGTCGACGGCCCGCACGGCCGCCGCGTCGTGGCGCGCGGTGCGGTCGATGACAAGGGGCAGGTCCGCACCTTCATCGAGGCGTTTCGCGGCTGGCACGCGGTCCACGGCACCTTGCCGGCGCGGATCACCGTGATGCTGGAAGGCGAGGAGGAAAGCGGCAGCCCGTCGCTGCCGCCCTTCCTCGAAGCCCATCGCCAGGAACTCGCGGCCGATATCGCGATCGTCACCGATACGAATTCCTGGGACATCGACACGCCGGCCATTACCTACGCGCTGCGCGGCATGCTTTATGCCGAGGTGACGCTGCACGGCCCGTCGCGCGATCTGCATTCCGGCATGTATGGCGGTGCCGTGATCAACCCGATCAACGCGCTGACCCGCGTGCTCGGTCAGTTGCACGACCAGCATGGCCGCGTGCAGATCCCCGGCTTCTACGACGATGTCGTCGAGATCGGCGCCACCGAGGCCGAGGCATGGCGCAAGCTCAATTTCGACGAGAAGGGCTTTTTGGGCGAGATCGGCCTGCACAGCAGCGTCGGCGAGGCCGGACGCACCGTGCTGGAGCGCCTGTGGGCGCGCCCAACCTGCGATCTGAACGGCATCTGGGGCGGTTATACCGGCGAAGGCGCCAAGACCGTGATCGCGGCCCACGCCTCGGCCAAGCTGAGCTGCCGTCTGGTCACCGCCCAGGATCCGGCCCGCATCATGGAAGGGCTGAAAAGCTTCCTCGATGCCCGCACCCCGCCGGATTGCCGGTGGGAGGTGAAGGATTTCGGCATGGCGCCGGGCGTGCAGATCGATACCGCCAACCCGTTCATGCGCGCGGCCCTGGCCGGACTGAAGCAAATCTATCAACGCGACCCGGTGCTGACCGGTTGCGGCGGCTCGATCCCGGTGGTCGGCTGGATGAAGCAGTATCTGGGGCTGGATTCGATCCTGGTCGGGTTCGGGCTGGATGATGACCGCATTCACAGCCCGAACGAAAAATTCGAACTGAAATGCCTGCGCAACGGCATCCTCTGCCACGCGACGATCCTGGCGCAATTGGCGGAAGCCAAACGCTGAGGATATCGATTACCCCGATCAGGCTGGGTGCGGCCTGATCGGGGTATCGCGTTTCGATTGCACCGTGTCGCCATGGGGCGCCGGATCTACCCGTCTCGTTCGGCCGCCTGGAGTTCTACGAGTTCCGGGTATCAATTAGGGATGATGGCCCCGGAATTGTCGCAATTCCACCACGCACTGACGATGTTGCCCATTCTATCACCGCGTTGGACCAGCGCCCCAGGCGTTTGCGATAAACTTCCAGCTTTGCTACCCTCGGCTCAATGAGCTATGGTGTTGACCGCTTGCGATTGCGCAAGTCTTTCCAATTACAGCGTAAGGACCTCTCTCGATGTATCGGGACCGCTTGACCACTTCCTTCGCAATTACTCTCGCCTGCCTTAGTCTTGCCGCATGTTCTCACTCGGCAACTCAAGTAGTTGTGGCGAATGTTCCCCAACAGGTCGCACAAAAACCGGTTCAGGCGCCGGTTCAGAATGCGCCCGTGCCCAAAGGGGCTGAGAGTGGCAAAAAGCAACTTTTAGGTTCGACCTCGGCAATTGCTGCTGATTGCACCTCGGAAGGTTTTCCTAAGGTTAAAATAACCAAGGGCCCATCCAATGGCCAGGTGGCAATCGAACATGGCGAAACCATTGCGTCTTACCCAAAAGATAATCCACGCTTTGCTTGTAATCTCCAAAAACTGCCGGCAGATATATTTTACTACACGTCGAATTCTGGATATATTGGGATGGATAATGTGTCCTTAGAGATCCTTTTTCCAGATGGAAATCTAAAGACTTTGAATTTCGCTATTACGGTCATTTGACCCGTCGGGCTTCGGCTCGTTGCACGACGTTGGTCATGGGCTCGCCCCAGGAATGAGCGTTCTTCCTGGGGGTAGTCCACCGATTTGTACGACCGGCCCCCCTCCATCCCAATGGCGAGCGGCGGCAAGCCCTTGCGGGTGTTCTATGCGTTCGACCCGCGCCGTATGGCGATCTTACTGATCGGCGGCGACAGGGAGACGGACGATGGCCGGTAGCCATTCATTCGCGCAATTGCGCGCCCGCATGGCGCCCCAGGCGCAAGCCGAGGCCGAGGCATTGCGGCTCGGCGCGCAGATGGACCTTGCCGAGGTACGGCGGGCTTTGAAACTCTCTCAGGACGAGATCGCGCAGACGCTTCGTATCGGGCAGGGCTCGGTCGCCAAGATCGAAAAGCCCGCGGACATGTATGTCAGCACCTTGCGCCGCTTTATCGAAGCGATGGGCGGCGAATTGGAGATCGTCGCTCGATTCGCGGACCATTCCGTCAAGATCAGGAATTTCGCCGATCTGGCCGAACGTGAGCGCAGCTGATCAAACTTGCAGATAATGCGTTTTTGCATTACCGTGTGATCTTCTCGATAAGGATCACAGGCCATGACGATTTTAACCGTTACCGCTCGGGGGCAGGTCACGTTTCGTAAGGATGTGCTCCAGCATCTCGGTATCGGGCCGGGGGAGAAGATCGAGTTGGACAAGCTGCCGGGCGGCCAGGTGACGCTCAAGGCGTCGCGGCCCGTCGGGACGATCGACGGTTTCATCGGCTTGCTCGCCGGCAAGACCGGGAAAATCGCGACCCTCGATGAGATTGACGAGGCGGCGGCCGCCGGTTGGGCCGGGCAGGAATGAAGGTCACCGTCGATACCAACATTCTGGTCCGCGCCGTGGTCCGTGACGACGAAACACAGGCGCGCGCCGCCGTCACGCTGCTCAAAGACGCCGAACGCATCGCCGTTTCCCTGCCTTGCCTGTGTGAAT
The DNA here is from genome assembly GCA_034665905.1 of Aliidongia sp. Lineage (GTDB taxonomy): Bacteria > Pseudomonadota > Alphaproteobacteria > ATCC43930 > CGMCC-115725 > JAXDMU01. The sequence continues at coordinate 3,524 of JAXDMU010000269.1, forward strand.
TCGTCTGGGTGCTGCGGCGCCTTTACGGCTTCGGGTCGCACGATATTTCGGCGGCCCTTGAGGCCCTGTTGAAGGCCGGCAATGTCGCCGTCAATCGCCCGGCCGTCGAGGCCGGATTGGCAATCCTCAAGGCTGGGGGCGACTTCGCCGATGGCCTGATCGCCTATGAGGGGAGTTGGCTCGGCGGCGACATTTTCATTTCTTTCGATAAAAAGGCGGTGTCCTTGATCGCCAGGCAGGGACAACAGGCCAGATTATTGGCTTGAGGAGTGGCCGCGCCGTTCGGGTCCGAAGGCCGAAGCCCGGTTCAGTTGTTTCGTTTTACACGGCGCCTTCGCTGACCCGATCGGGTTCTCCCGCGTTTCCCGCTACTGCACCGTCTCGCCATGGAGTGCCAGATCGAGCCCGTCACGCTCGGTTTCCGCCTCGACGCGCAGGCCGAGCAGCAGATCGATCACCTTCAGAATGACGAAGCTCACAACACCGCAATAGACGATGGTGACGGCGATGCCTTCGAGCTGGAGCAGCAACTGGCCCGGATTGCCGTCGATCCAGCCGCTCTTGCCGGTGCCGCCGATCGCCGCCTTGGCGAAGATTCCGGTCATGAACGCGCCGACGATGCCGCCGACGCCATGCACGCCAAAGGCATCGAGGCTGTCGTCATAGCCGAACTTCAGTTTCAGCGTGGTCGCGCCGAAGAAGCAGGCGACACCGGCCGCGATGCCGATGATGAGCGCGCCGGACGGATCGACGAAGCCGGACGCTGGGGTGATCGCGACCAGACCGGCCACCGCACCCGAAATGATGCCAAGCACTGACGGCTTGCCGCGCATCGCCCATTCGACGAACATCCAGGCAAGTGCCGCCGCCGCCGTGGCGATCTGCGTCACGGCAAAGGCCATGCCGGCATTGGCGTTGGCCGCGCCGGCCGAACCGGCATTGAAGCCGAACCAGCCAACCCAGAGCAGCGAGGCGCCGATCACGCTCAGCACCAGATTATGCGGCGCGAAATGTTCGGTGCCGAGCCCTTTGCGTTTGCCCAGCACCAGACACGACACCAGCCCGGCGATGCCAGCATTGATGTGAACCACCGTGCCGCCGGCGAAATCAAGCGCTCCCATCTTCCCCAGCCAGCCGGCAGGTTCGGCGGCAGCCGCGTCCTTCAGCGTGGGGACGTGGGCGACGGCCCACACCCAGTGGGCGAGGGGATCGTAC
>JAXDMU010000270.1:0-13518 GCA_034665905.1 Aliidongia sp.
CAATTTGGAACACGAACTCGCCTTCGACCCTCAACGCGGCCACCATGATCAGGCCCCGTAGCCCATCTTCGCCAATTGGCTCTACAACGCCCTATCAGATCAGATAGATAGTGGCCATCCACATCAATTCGCCGAGCGCGCTCCGGTGCGTCGATCCGCGCCGCAAGTGCCGCCCAATCACCCCGGGCCAAGTCAAAGTGGACGCCCAAATTCAACAGTGTGCGCTGCTTGACGGCCTTGCCCTCGCGCACCACCTCGACAAGGCGATGGGTGAAGTACGCTTCTCCGGTCTTGCGGTTGCGGGTATTGGGTGCGGCGAATAAACATCCGCCCAACGAAAGCAAAGTCGAAATATATTTTATGGCACTACAAACAAAAACGGCCGAAAACCACCAGCATTCCCGCCATTTTTTGCCCAGATCCCGGCAAAAATCGGGAAAATCGCGCGGATTTTGGCGAAGATGGGATAAGTTGACCTTCCCATCCACGGAGCCGCCTTCCTCGGACCCCGCTGTCCCGCTGCGTATGATCCACACGTCGAAATCAGCCTCGCCGTTGCGCACCGATTGCAAGAGCTTTGCGGCATCGCAAAAATCGCTTATGTGTATTTGGTACGCTAAGGCTAGGCAATGCGCGCGATACGGCGCGCTTTGCCAGCGTAACTGTCCGAATCGTCGACCGGCTGGAGCGGGTAGCCCAGCCAATTCGTGACAGGTACGCCCTGATTTGGCGGACCGGGCGATAGTTTTGTAACAGGGGAGACGTAGAATGTCGCATGCAGAACCTTTGATCTGCCGGGTCGTGCGGCCTGGCGAGGCGTACGTGGGCAAGCAGAATTTGCCCTACAATGTAGGCATTTCGTCCGAGACGGTCGGGGCCCGTGGTATCCACATGCAACTCGTAACCATCCCGCCGGGCGCCCGCGCAAAGGCGCATAAGCATGAGAATCATGAAACCGCGATTTACGCGCTGCGCGGCGATTCCTGTGTCTGGCACGGCGAGCGATTGGAGCATCACTCGATGCTGAAGCCCGGTGAATTCTTCTACATCCCGGCCAACGTGCCGCATCTGCCGTATAACCCGAGCGCGACGGAAGAGGTAGTCGCGGTGATCTCTCGCACTGACCCGAACGAGCAGGAGAGTGTAGTGCTTCTGCCCGAGTTGGATCTGCTGCATCGTTGATTCGGAGTGGCGCGATGTCCGAAATCGAGGCCAAAGTCGCGATCGAGTTCTGACAGACTCCGAGAGACGTCGAGCGCTCGCACCCACTCTGAACGGTGCGGGCGGTCGATCTGAGCTTCCGCGTGACCAAGCGGCGGGGCGATAGCGGATCGAGTGCCCGTAGATGGGGGTATTCGGAAATTTCGGGGACAGTTTACCATTCTTCTACCCCTGGACAGGGCCGAGCGGCCTGCCCAGGGCTTCACTCTCGTTCGGTGCTGCGGTACGCCTCGGGCTTCTTCCCCACACGGCCGTCATCGTCTTCACCACGGCCTTTGCGCTTTATGCGGGCGCGCAGGGCATTTTCGGCTGAAGCTCAATGCCCCTATGCGACGCACGCGGCCGGCGCCTTTAACGATCGGTAAAGACCGGGACGCGATCATGGCGAGGGGGCAGTGGATTCCTCGCGCCGCATCCTGGAAACGGGCCGATGTCATCGTTCTTGACCAAATTGTTCGGCCGCAAGCCGGCCGCTCCCGCCATACAGCCGAAGCCGAAATCGGCGGCGCGCCTCGCCGATGAGCGCAACATCCTCGACGCAAGGCGAAAAATCCTGGCGAATATGGCGCGGATCGAACAACATCCGACCGGCAAGCAAAAAATCGGCCAGCTCATCGATGAGGATCGCGATCGAGCCAGTCAGGTCGTGCGCCGTATCCTCATGGGCGAAGACGCGAAATAGCGACGATCCGGCACGCCTGTCATTCTTGAATTGATCCGGCGAAGCTTGCTCGTTTAAGAACGTGCACGTTCGGCGCAATTCAAATTGGAGCAGACACGATGACGGATGTTGGATTCATTGGTCTCGGCATCATGGGGACGCCGATGGCCGCCAACCTGCTGGCGGCGGGCTACCGGCTGTTTCTTCACACCAACCGCCAGGTGCCGCAGGCCCTGCTGGATCAGGGCGGCGTCGCCTGCGCGTCGGCCGCGGAAGTCGCGCGGCATGCCGAGATCATCATTCTCATGGTGCCGGACACACCCAATGTCGAGGCCGTGCTGTTCGGGGCGGACGGCGTCGACAAGGGGCTGACAGCGGACAAGATCGTCATCGACATGAGTTCGATCTCGCCGATCGAAACCAAGCGCTTCGCCGCTTCGATCAACGAACTCGGCTGCGAGTATCTCGACGCGCCGGTGTCCGGCGGTGAAATCGGCGCCAAGGCTGCCTCGCTCACCATCATGGTCGGCGGCCCGGAAGCCGCGTTCGAACGCGCCAAACCGCTCTTTGAAATGATGGGCAAGAACATCACGCTGGTCGGCGGCAATGGCGACGGCCAGACCACCAAGGTCGCCAACCAGATCATCGTCGCCCTGACCATCGAAGCGGTCGGCGAAGCCCTATTGTTCGCCTCGAAGGCCGGTGCCGATCCGGCCAAGGTCCGCCAGGCGCTGATGGGTGGCTTTGCCTCGTCGCGCATTCTCGAAGTGCATGGCGAGCGGATGGTCAAGCGCAACTTCAATCCGGGCTTCCGTGTCGAACTGCATCAAAAGGATCTGAACCTCGCTCTGTCGGCCGCGCGCCAGATCGGCGTCAGCCTGCCCAACACAGCGACCTGCCAGGAACTCTTCAACAGCTGTTCGGCCCATGGCGGCAAAGCCTGGGATCATTCGGCGATGGTCCGGGCGCTGGAGATGATGGCCGATTTCGAGATCGGCGAGACCACGTAACCGCCCGCCCGAAACCATCCCGGTCGATCCGAGCGGGATGGCCGCTGAACATGGAACGGATCTGAGCATGGCCGCACAGCCGCCCGAAACGCGTGGGATCGACCGTCTTCTCGCCATCATGGCGCGGCTGCGCGATCCGGCGAATGGCTGCCCCTGGGATCTCGGGCAGGATTGGCGCAGCATCGCGCCCTATACCATCGAAGAAGCCTATGAGGTCGCCGAGGCGGTCGAAACCGACGATCCGGCCGCGATCAAGGACGAGCTGGGCGATCTGCTGTTCCAGATCGTGTTTCAGGCGCGGATCGCCGACGAGCGTGCCGCCTTCACCTTCGACGATGTCGCCGGCCATTGCGCCGACAAAATGGTGCGGCGCCATCCGCATATTTTCGGCGAAAGCAGCGCCGCCGGATCGACCGCATCGGGCGGCCAAAGTTCTTGGGAAACGCTGAAAGCGGCCGAACGCGCCGCCAAGGCTGACCGGGCGGGCAGCCGCTCCAGTGCGCTTGACGGCGTGACCATTGGCCTGCCCGCCCTGACCCGCGCGGTCAAGATCCAGCGGCGGGCCGCTCGGGTCGGCTTCGATTGGACGACAGCACCGCCAATCCTCGACAAAGTCATGGAAGAAATCGGCGAGTTGCGCGCCGAACTGGCGGCCGGCGCGCCGCGCGATCGGGTGGAAGACGAGCTAGGCGATGTGCTTTTCACGGTAGCGAATCTGGCCCGTCGGCTCGACCTCGACGCCGAAACCGCCCTGCGCCGTGCCACGGCCAAATTCGAGCGGCGCTTCCGCCGGATGGAAATCCTGCTGGCCGACCAAAACGAGCGGATCGAGGATCAGGCGGCGGAGACGCTCGACCGAATGTGGCATACCGTTAAAGCGGAAGAGGCCGGCGAGGCTTCATAGTGCTTCTTCCGCCTAAACGGCCGCTTTACGGTGAATTTAGGCCGGCTTGCGCGCCGCAACCAGACAGCGTATCCCAACGGGCAAATAGAGACGGTCGCGCAACCATGCCTCGAAGCGCATGATCGCATGGCCGAGGCCGCCGGTTCGCCGAGTCGCGGACATGGAAGCTTCCACCCGCTTTTCCGCCTTCGCCTCGGTCGGCGGCGGGCGCAGCCGGTTCAGCTTCTTGGTCAGCCAGAATGGCGCAAACAAGCAGAAGCCCAGATGGCTTTTCGCGAGCACCTCGAAACCGCTGCCCGTCACCAACGACAGAAATTGCGGCATGTCATAGCGCCGGAAATGCATGAGGTGTCGGTCATAGGCATCATAAAGCGCCGCCCCGGCCGGGACTTCGGCAATCATCACCCCACCCGGCCGCAGGATGCGGTAGAGCTGCGCCAAGGCCATCGCATCCTGTTCGATATGCTCCAGCACGTTCAGCAGCACGACGGCATCGACCGAGGCATCGGGCAACGGGCAGCGCGTCAGGTCGAATTGCAGCAAGGGCACGCCGTCGAGACGGCTGCCCAGATGCTCCAGCGCCGCCAGCGTATAATCCGAGCCGATGATTTCGGCTGATGGCCGTGCGGCGGTGAGATCGCGCAGGAAATATCCGCCCGAACAGCCGATCTCCAGAATGACCCCGCCCGCCCCCGGCAGCCACCGGTCCAACTGCGCCAGCGCATGCCGGCGCGAGGCGATATCGATGAAATGATCGCCGCCCGCCTGCTCCTGATGCAGCGCGAACAATTCTTCCGACCAGCCCGAATCGCCGATGTCGAACGACAGCACGCGCCGTGTCGTCTGGCCGATCCGAAATTCCCGCCCGGTCCAGACCGGTGCCTCAATGGCGCCGGGGGGGGACGGTAACGCAACAGACAATGTCGTCATTTCTGGTCCTGCCATGCTCGGTCTGCCGTCCACCATACCTACAGCAGAAAATATCTTCCTGCCATGCTCGCCCACATCACGTCGCGATCGTTGCGAAGGCGAGGTCGGTTCGCTATGCCATGAGCGACAGGCAACTGGCTTTTCGGGAGCGCGCCATCTTGGTTCAGGATTATCGTCGCCGGCGTCGTACCGGGACCAACGCGCCATGAGAATCTGCGTTCAGGGGCTTTGGCATCTGGGGACGGTCACCGCCGCCTGCCTTGCCCGCGCGGGTTTTGCGACGATCGGCCTCGATGCCGATCCGCAGAATGTCGCCCGGCTGTCGAACGGCCAGGCACCGTTGTTCGAGCCCGGGCTCGACGATCTGATCCAGGCCGGCGCGGCCGCCGGCCGCCTGTCCTTCACGACCGATCCATCTTCCGTCCCCGAAGCCGATCTGGTCTGGGTCGCGTTCGACACGCCGGTGGACGAGGAAGACCGCTCCGATGCGGGTTTCGTCGTGGCCGAGATTGAACGGCTGTTCCCGCTGCTGCGCGATGGCGCGGTCGTGCTGATCACGGCGCAATTGCCGGTCGGCACCACCACGGCACTTCGACGCGAATTTGCCCGTGTCGCCGAGGGGCGTCGGGTCGGTTTCGCCTATTCCCCGGAGAATCTTCGGCTCGGCAAGGCGATCCAGTCGTTCGAGCAGCCGGAACGGATCATCGTCGGCACCAGCGATCCGCACGCCCGCGCCGTGCTGGAACCGGTGCTCGCCCATTTCACCAGCCAGATCATCTGGCTGTCGGTCGAGTCGGCCGAACTGGCAAAGCACGCGTTGAACGCCTTTCTGGCGACGACGGTCACCTTCATGAACGAGTTGGCCACGATCTGCGAACAGGTCGGCGGCGACGCGGCGGAGGTCGAGCGGGCGCTTCGCTCGGAGCCGCGCATCGGTCCAAAGGCCTATATCCGACCCGGTGCCGGTTTTGCCGGCGGCACGCTGGCGCGCGACGTGATGACGCTGAACCGCATCGCCGGGGAGCATGGCCTGACCCTGCCGCTCCTGGGTGGCATCATGCCGAGCAACAAGCATCATTTGAACTGGCCAGCCCGCCAGCTTGCGGCACGGCTGGGCGATCTGGCCGGCCGGCGCATCGCCATCCTGGGCCTGACCTACAAGCCGGGCACGGACTCGCTCCGCCGCTCGCCGGCCATCGATCTGTGCCGAACGCTGCTGGCCGCGGGGGCGGTGGTGACGGTGCACGATCCCCATGCCGAACCGCTGCCGGCGGATCTCGGTGCCGTGACGCGCCACGATACCCCGATCGCCGCGCTCGCCCGGGCGGAAGCGGTCGTGCTCATGACCGAATGGCCGCTTTACCAGGATTTGCCGGCGGAAGAGATCGCGGCTGCGATGGCAGAGCCACTGGTGCTCGATCAGAACCGCTTCCTGGCCCATCGTCTCGCCGGACAATCGGCCATCCGCTATCTTACGGTCGGAACGCCGTAAGCCTCACCCGGGGGTTCGCGTGGAATCCCCGGATGGCTTCTCGTCAGGCCGTCAATTCACCGGCCGTGGCCTCGGCGGCAGAACGATGTCGTTCTTGCCGAAGCTGAACATGTCGAACAGATTGCCGATTGCCGGCATGTTGGTCGGGATATAGGGGTTGCCCGCTTCCGGCACCGGGTTCGGCAGGTTGTCGCGGCTGCGGTCGCTCAACACCGGCAGGTCCCAGTTGTGCTCGATGAACTTCAGCACCGAGGCATGGTCGTAATAGGAATGGACGATCTTGCCGCCGTTCGAGAAGGGCGAGATCGCGATCAGCGGTACGCGCGGCGCATCGCCGAAGAAATCGACCGGCTGAATAAAGCCTGAGTCGTAGAAGCCACCACCTTCGTCCCACGTCACCAGGATGACTGTATCGGCATAGAGCGCAGCCTGCGACTGCACCTTGTCGACGATGCTGCGCACGAAGCTTTCGAACAGATCGAGCTTGGACGATTGCGGATGCCCATCGACGAACGCGCTGGGCTTCACGAAGGCGACCGACGGCACATTGCCGTTCGCGATGTCGGCGAACAGATCCGGCGCATCCTTGAGATGGGCCGCCCGCTGGTCGGCCGTCGCCATGGTCGAGGTGGTGTACTGCATCGGATTGCAGATCGGGCAATAGATCGCTTGGAGCGAGTCGTTCGCCGCGGCATGGCCGAGACCATCGCCGTAATAGGCCCAGGTAATGTTCTTGGCGTTGAGAGCATCGCCCACGGTCGGCACGGTCTGCGGCGGAATGAAGAAGAAATCGCTGCCATCGGCATGCAACGGACTATCGGTCAACCCGGCCGGCGTGCCGTTGGCGTGAAAGCCGGCGAAGATATTATTGAGCAGATAGAAGGTGTTGGGCGCACAATTCGGCTTGGGATGATACGGCAGCGAGGCCAGGTAATTCAGGATCGGCGCGACACCGGGCTGGGTCGGGTCGCTGCAATTGACGTAGTTGCCGAGCGCCTGGCCCGGATCGTTGGCGTAGATGTTGTTGGTGTTGGGCAACGGGTTCGGATTGGCGACCTGAATGATCGGCGGGAAATTCGCCGGCAAGCCGGCGAACACGGCCGGAACCTGGGCCGGCGGCAGCGGATTGCCCTTGCCGTCGCTGTAATAGAATTGGTCGCCGGTCATCATCATGTGATGGTTCGAGCCGGTGCCACCCATCACTGCCTGATGGTAATTGTCGGCCAGGGTGTATTTGTCGGCCAGCGACTTCAGATAAGGCGCATCGCCGGTCTGGACGTTGAGATAGGCCATCGAGGTCGCCTGACCGGCATCGATCGGGCCGGCGAAGGTGGTGATCACGAAGGGCAGCAGGTCGGCGCGGCAACCGCTGGGATTGGTGGCGGTCGCGGCGGCCATGCCGCAATCATATTGCTGCCACATCTGGAAGAAGCGGTGGAACGTGTCTTCGGTATAGGCGTCGTAGGACAGGCCGTTGCCGTTCGAGTCCTTCTTGGTCGCCTGGAACGGGCCATCCGGCAACGCGTTGACGTTGAGAATGCGGGTATCCGGCCCAGAGGTCGCCGTCAACCCGCTGGCGCCGGTCGTCAGCAGAATCTGGTCGCGCGGCTCAAGCTGCGCCGGCTCGGAGGCAACGGCCGCGGCCAGTGTGGCAAACGGCGGTGGTCCGCCATGGGCGACCGGCGTGTCGCTGGCGACATTTGGCACGCCGGCGAGGCCGGGCGGCGGCAGGGTGACGAAGGGCGTCTTGGCCGCGGCCGGCGCCTCGGAGAAATATTGCGGCTGCGGTGCGACCGAGAATTGCTGAGCTTGCTTGAAATTGGGTCCGGGCGTGCCATCGGCATTGACGATGCCCATCGACAGGAGATTCCACACGGTCTCACCCGGCCGGGGTTGATATGTGGCGAAGACGTGATCGAAGCTGGCGTTTTCGCCGATCACCACAATGACATGCTTGATCGGCGAGACTGTCGGGACCTTCTCGGCTGGGTTGGCCGTCGCCCCGGCCGCGAAGGCGCCGGCATTCAGGGCGAACAGGGAAAGGCCAAGCGCCGCCCGGTGCGCCCACCGCACTAAACTTCGATCCATTGTTTCCTCCAAACTCATGAAGCGTTTTTCTTATCTGCGTCATGTTACAAAAAAAGTGCAGCGCCGCGACGCAGCCGTCAAGCGTCCAATGCGGGACGCCTGCAATCGCTCCGTTCGTCGCCGGAAGCCGGCAGCGAGCAGACCAGCGTTACCGGTATTTGTGTACCACAGGCGGAATGGGTACCCTGACGAGCCGATGTCACAACAGACGGGAAGAATCAGCATGAACGGCGCCGAGTCCCTGGTCCGCACCCTGGTCGATTCCGGTGTCGAGATCTGTTTCGCCAATCCCGGCACGTCCGAGATGCATTTCGTCGCCGCCCTCGACAAGGTCGCCGGCATTCGGGCGATTTTGGCGCTGTTCGAGGGGGTCGTGACCGGGGCGGCGGACGGTTACGGCCGGATGGCCGACAAGCCGGCCGCGACCTTGCTGCATCTGGGACCAGGGCTCGGCAACGGGCTGGCCAATCTGCACAATGCACGGCGGGCGTCGAGCCCGATCGTCAATATCGTCGGCGACCACGCGACCTACCATGCACAATATGACGCGCCGCTCGCGTCGGACATTCAGAGCATCGCGCGCCCGGTCTCGGCCTGGCTCCACAGTTCGACTGACGCCGGGAGCGTCGCCGCCGATGGCGCGCGCGCGGTCCAAGCGGCACGCCAGGCGCCGGGCCAGATCGCGACGCTGATCCTGCCGGCCGACACCGCGTGGCTTGATGCCGATCACCCTGCCCCGCCGCTCGCGGTGGCCGGCCCGGCACCGGTCGGCGGGGCGGCGATCGATCTCGCCACCCGAAGCCTGCTGAACGGCAAACGCACGGCGATCCTGATGCGCGGCGCCGTGCTGCGTGGGCGCGGGCTGGAGGCGGCCGGCCGCATCGCTGCCAAGACCGGTGCCCGGCTGCTGTGCGACACCTTCGCGCCGCGGATCGAGCGCGGCGCCGGCCGGGTCGCGGTCGAGCGCATCCCCTATTTCGCCGAACAGATCGCCGAATTCCTGAAGACGACCGAGCAACTGATCCTGGTCGGCGCCAAGCCGCCGGTCGCGTTCTTCGCCTATCCCGACAAGCCGAGCTGGCCGTCACCGACCGATTGCCGGATCGAATATCTATCCCACGCCCATGAAGACGGCACAGCGGCGCTCGAAGCACTGGCCGAGGCTCTTGGTGCCACGGCACCGGCCGCCCGCACGCCGCATGCCCCGCCGCCGCTGCCGACCGGGCGGCTTTCCAGCGGCAGCGCCGGCGCGATCATCGCGCATTTCCTGCCGGAGCACGCGATCTTGTCCGACGAGGCCGCGACATGCAGCCTGCCCGTGGCGATCCACACCATGAAAGCCGCCCCGCATGATCATCTGGCGCTGACCGGCGGCTCGATCGGCCAGGGCGTGCCGGTCGGCACCGGTGCCGCGGTCGCCTGCCCCGACCGCAAGATCGTCTGTCTGCAAGGCGATGGCGGCGCGATGTACACGCTCCAGGCACTGTGGACCCAGGCGCGCGAGCGGCTCGACGTGACGACGGTCATTTTCGCCAACCGGGCCTACAGCATCCTCAATGTCGAGATGGTGCGGGTCGGCGCAGAAAACCCCGGCCCCAAGGCGCTGTCGATGTTCGATCTGCGCAATCCCGAACTGAACTGGGTGAGCCTGGCCCATGGCATGGGCGTCGACGCCTCGCGCGCCGAAACAGTCGAGGAATTCGCGGCACAATTCAGCGCGGCCATGCGCGAGCGCGGGCCGCGGCTGATCGAGGTGATTCTGTAGCGACGCGTCGATGATCGTCTCCTTTCCACCCCGATGGGGCGGAAAGGAGAGCATGTCGAGATCGAGATAAATACCAACCGGAAGACGGTGTTCAGGCCGCCACCGGCTTTTCCTGTGCTCTCACGGCCCCTTTCCCGAGGGCTCGGCGGGTGAGCGGCATGGCGAGCGACGTGCTGACGACCGCCATGAGCACCAGGGCAGAGAAGGTCGTCACCGAAATGATCCCGCGGTCCAGGAAGATGGTCAGGACAACAACTTCCATCAGTCCTTTGGTCTGCATCAGCGAACCAAGTGCCAGGGATGTCGACCAGGACTCCTTGATCCAGCGGGCCGCGGCGGCCGTACACAGGATCTTGCCGGCAACCGCAAGCCCCGTCGATACCAGGAAGATCTCCAGGAAAGCCGGCGAGGTCGGATCGATCAGCGTGCGCAGGCCGGTCAGCACGAAAAAGAACGGGATGAGGACGCTCATCGTCATGGGTTGCAACTGCGCCAGAATCGGCCGGCGCAGCGCGTCGGGCATGGTGGCGCCGGCGATGAACGCCCCCAGGATATAATGCAAGCCGATCGCCTCGGTCACGACGCAGGAGGTGAGCGTGACCGCGCAAACATAGGCAAGACTGCCCTCGCCCAGGAGGCCGTCCTCCATCCGCGCGACAATGAAACGGTGGGTCAGCGGACGCACGACCAGGATCATGGCCGCAAGATAGATCGGGAACACCACAAACGCCGCGATCAATTGCGACCCCGCCGTCGCCCCACCTACCCCGATGGACACGAGCAAGCCGCCCATCAGCAGCCAGAGCGAGGCATCGGCAATCGCCGCCATCCCCAGAGCGAGCGTGCCGATCCGGGTTCCCAACAGCTTCATCTCACCCAGAATCGCACTCAGGACGGGCAACGCGGTGACGCCGGTGGCGATCGCGACCGCCGCTGAGTACTGAGCGATGCCGACCCCTGCAACCAGCTCTTGCGGATAGCGCATGGCGATCCACCAGCCGCCAAAAGCACCGGCGATCGTCGGCCCGATGGTCCCGGCCGCGGCCATGATCGCGACCCGACGGGTTTCCACCCGGAAGGTTGCGGTATCCAAATGGAGGCCCGTCGTGAAACCGAAGAAGAGAACAGCGATCGACGCGATTCCCGACAGCGGGCCTAACGCGGCCGGCGCAAACAGCATGCTGTAAGTCTCCGGCGAGAACCGCCCGAGCAGCGACGGACCGAGTGCCAGGCCGAACAGGATTTGCAGAACCACGAGCGGCACGACCCGCCGCAGCCCGGCCAACCGAAACACTGCCGCAGGCAGCGCGATGATGATCAGGGTTTGAAGCAGAAAAATTAACATGTTCGTGCTACCTCATAGGGGCGAGCATAAACGGCGCGGCAACCGTTCGGACATCATCCATCGAACTTCGCCTTGGTCTCCTTGGATCTCGGGGATCGAACGGGCCGGAGATACCTAGCCGATCATGCGGAATCATTCCAACAAAATGGTTAATTTTGTAGCAGTTCTGCACATCCGTCAGTTGCGATAACCTATCGCCATTCAGTCAACCAGTGGGAATCGGTTTTGGAACACCCGGATGCCGTAAGCTATTCGCCCGCCTGATAAAACTCGTACACGGCCGAATAACGCATCCGCGCCTCCTGCCCGGCGTGGGCGGCCTCGCAGCCGGTCGCGGGCGCCAGGCCGCCCTTGGTGTCGATGCGGCGGATGAAATCGGCCTTGGACAGCAGACCGGCGCCTTCGCGGCTCTTGGCGTGCAGCAGCAGCCACGGAATAGCACCCGGCATCGGGGCATCGGCTTTGGCGACGACCTCACCCACCAGGGTTGTACCGTCAGGCTCCTTCCAGCTCGGTCCGGCGAAATGGGTCAGGATCTGCCGACCATCGGCGTCGAACAAGACCGCCTCGGGTGCCTTGAACACCAAGGAAAAGCCCTTGTCTCCGCCCGTGCAGGCATAGACCTGCACGCCATCGGCCCCGGCGGACAGCAGCAGCTTCGCCCCCTTGGGTACCGCCACCGCGCCAGTATCGGCGTGGGCCGCAGCGAGCGGCAGCAGCGCAGCGAGCACGCCGGAAATCCATTTGATCATAGCAAACTCCCGAAGCCCGGCAAAAACCGATCATAGCGCAGCCGCGCGCGGATATCGACGGCGGCGGCCGGCCCTACGTCCGCCGCCGCCCGTTCATGGATATGCGACAAGCGCAGCCCCCGCCCCCGCCGCGCAGAAAGTTCCGCAATACCGCCGAATCCCGTCATAATGGGCGGAGCCCATCTCCATCTCCCGAGAACTGGATCATTGCTCGAAGGCCCCGCCCATGAATGTTACCGACGCGATGATGAGCCGGATCTCGACCCGCGCCTTTCTCGACCGCCCCGTGCCCGAGGCGCTGGTGCGCACGGTGCTGGCGACTGCGCGCTACGCCCCTTCGGGTGGCAACCTTCAGCCCTGGCATGTCTATGTTCTGACCGGGGCGCGGCTTGCCGCGTTCCTCGACCGGATCGAAGCAAGGCGCGCCGCAGGCTCGCTGGGCGACGGCACCGAATACGACATCTATCCGGCCGACCTGAAGCAGCCTTACCGGCGCCGCCGCCTGAAATGCGCCGAGGATCTCTATGCCTCGATCGACCTCGCCCGCACCGACAAAGCCGGCCGCCTCGCCCATTTCGCCCGCAATTACCGCTTCTTCGGCGCCCCGGTGGCGCTGTTCTTCGCGATCGACCGCCAGATGGGGCTAGGCCAATGGGCCGATCTGGGCATGTTCATCCAATCGCTGATGCTGGTCGCGCGCGAGCACGGGCTGGACACGTGCCCCCAGGAAGCCTGGGCGCTCTGGCACAAGACCATCGCCGAGTTCGTCGGCATGCCGCCGGATTTGATGGTGTTCTGCGGCATGGCGTTGGGCTTTGGCGACCCGGCGCACCGGATCAACGGCCTGCGCACGGAACGGGCGGCAATCGAGGATTTTGCGACGTTGCAGGGATTTGGCTGAGCGGTCGGGGCGCCCTTGAAGGAGGAAGATGCGGTGAGAGGCCGAACCGCAACCGTCGGCGTTGCAGAGCACGGCAACTCGGCTTTTCTCGTCACCGTCGCGCCCGGTGGCGAGCTACTCGATCGTCGACGCATTGACCTCACCAGCGGCCTACCAACACATCCGTATCACCACGAAGGAGCATGGGCCGTCGGCCGTTACCTGAATAGCCCTTGGGCGCGGCCGATTTCGCTTCCCGAAGCGGTGGCGCTCGTTGAACGAGTGCGTGAGTGTGCCGCACGCGGCGCACGCGATGGCCTTGAGGCGCTGGCTGCGGCGGTGTCGCTGCCGATTGCGCGAATTTCAATCCGCCTGTGCCCCACGCTTCCTCCGACGATCGAGGCGCGAATCGCGGATAACCGCGCGCAAGTCGTCGCCGACTCCGTCATGTATCGCGAAGCCCTGGCGGT
>JAXDMU010000271.1:0-10378 GCA_034665905.1 Aliidongia sp.
AACTCATCAATGACGGACTCGAAAGCGGTTTGAGTACGCGAACCGTGGAAGAGTTGCTGGTAGCGGCACGGGACCGGGTGCGGACCGGCGCTGCTGGCTGAGGTGGCCTATAGAACAACGCTTCTCGCCGATGAGGATATAATCCGGATCTATGTCAACGGCGTTCGAATGTTTGGTGTGGTGCAAGCAGAACAATATTTCGTCGATCTCATAGGTTGCTTTGATCTGCTCGCCGAACGGCCACGGATTGGGCGGGAGCGGCCTGAACTCAATCCGCCGATGCGAGTGCATTTTCATAAAGCTCACATCATTGCCTATCACGTGACGGCCGATGAAATCTTAATCGTCCGCGTGCTCGACGGGCGGCAGGATTGGATAGAATACCTTCGGACGTAGTTTCCGCCAGAGCCGGTCTCTTCCGACAAACCGGGGTTAAGTCAGCATTTCGTTGGGCCAGAGTTGCGCGCCGTGAAGTAGTCGTAAGACGCAGATCACATCACCGAGGATGTGATAGGCCGCTATATAAGGTGTGCGGCCGATAACCAATTCCCGAGTTCCGTCAATTCGGCCAGGGCGGCCACTTCCTGGATGGCGCAGCAGGGTCTCGACGGCTTCTCGAATACGGTCATCAATGACGACAGCAGCACGAGGATTCTCAGCCTCAATGTAGTCGAAGATTACTTCGCGATCGGAAAGGGCGTAGCGCGACCATTCCAACCTCACGCCTCATCCCCACCGGTCGCGCGCAACGCTGCGGCCCGCCGATCGGCAAAATGGGCCTCGATCTCATCGTGCGGGATGCTTGGCCGGGGATCGTCCAGGGCCGCCTGTACTTTCGCCCGGAACCAAATGTCATGGGCTGCCGGATCGCTCGCAAGGGTGAACGGGAGAACCCCTTCATTAGCCGTGCGTGTCAGAAGGATACGCACGGCGTCCGACACAGTAAGGCCCATGTTTTCCAGCACTGCTGCGGCCCGCTCCTTCACCGCAGGGTCGATGCGAGTCTGCACCAGTGCATTCGCAGCCATTGACAGGACTCCCTTTTAGGAAGCCTCACTGTCGTTCATTTGAATGACAAAGTCAACCAAACATTTGCCCTGCCATTCCACAGGCTTAGTCGCGACAGCGAGGAGGGTACCGAGCGGCTGGGAGGATCCTTCCTAGTTTGCCCCCGAATTATTCCTCCGCGGCCCCATCCGGCCCGGCCGCCAGCATGGCGTCGGCGACCAATCCGGCATTGCCGCGAATGGCACGCTCGATCGCTTCGGCCGTCTCGGGATGGTCCTTGAGATAATTCTTGGCGTTCTCGCGGCCCTGGCCGATCCGCGTCCCGTCATGGGAAAACCAGGAGCCGGATTTCTCGACCACCCCGGCCGAGACGCCGAGATCGATCAACTCGCCGCGCTTGGAGACGCCTTCGCCATACATGATGTCGAATTCGACCACCTTGAACGGCGGCGCCATCTTGTTCTTGACGACTTTCACGCGCGTCTGATTGCCGATCACCGATTCGCGTTCCTTGATCGCGCCGATCCGGCGAATGTCGAGACGCACCGAGGCATAGAATTTCAGCGCATTGCCGCCGGTTGTCGTTTCGGGATTGCCGAACATCACGCCGATCTTCATGCGGATCTGGTTGATGAAGATCACCATGGTCCGCGATTTCGAGATTGAGCCGGTCAGTTTGCGCAGCGCCTGGCTCATCAGCCGGGCGTGAACACCCATATGGCTATCGCCCATTTCGCCTTCGAGTTCGGCGCGCGGCACCAGGGCTGCGACCGAATCCACCACCAGCACATCGACCGCGCCGGAGCGGACCAGCGTGTCGGCGATCTCCAGCGCCTGCTCGCCGGCATCGGGCTGCGAAATCAGCAACTCGTCGATATTGACGCCGAGTTTGCGGGCATAGCCGGGATCGAGCGCATGTTCGGCATCGACGAAGGCGCAGGTGCCGCCGGCCTTCTGCGCCTCGGCGATGACGTGGAGCGCCAGCGTCGTCTTGCCCGAGCTTTCCGGTCCGTAGATCTCGATGATGCGGCCGCGCGGCAGACCGCCGATGCCGAGTGCAATATCGAGGCCGAGCGACCCGGTGGAAATCACCTCGGCGTCGGTCGCCGCTTCGCGCGCACCCAGCCGCATGATCGAGCCCTTGCCGAACGCCCGTTCGATCTGGCCGAGAGCGGCCTCCAAAGCCTTTTGCTTGTCCATTTCACCCTTATCCAGCAGGCGCAACACGGTCTGCGACATGACCCGTCTCCCTTATTTCACACGCGCGGCGGCGAAAGCAATGCGGATCAATGTACAGTCTTTGTTCTTCCAATCAACCTTTTTCGTTCCGTTGCGCGCTCGAAAAATCGATCCTCGGCATTGTCCCACGCGGGGGTTCCGCTCGGAGTCGGGATACCGCGTCACATCTCGGCCGTGCCACCGTCGCAAGGGATGACGGCCCCGGTGGTGTAGGCCGAGGCGCGCGAGGCCAGAAAGATCGCAACACCGGCGATATCCTCGGGTTCGCCGATCCGGCCGCGCGGATTTGCCGCGCGAATCCGGTCACCGGCCGTCGCGAGCGTTGCCGCCATCATCTGGCTGGGAAACGGGCCAGGGGCGATGGCGTTGACCAGAATATTCTCGCCAGCGAGACGCTTGGCGAGATGCCGGGTCAGCATGATGCAGCCGGCCTTGGACGTCGAATAGGCATAGGTTTCGAGGCTGGGCGGCTCGATCCCGTTGATCGAGGCGATGTTGATCACGCGGGATGGCCGTTCATACGTCGCCGCGGCACGCAGTTGCGGCAGCAATTCACGGGTCAGGAAGAACACGGATTTGGTGTTCAGATCCATCACCTTGTCCCAGCCCGCTTCGGGGTATTCGTCGAGCGGCGCGCCCCAGCTCGCCCCGGCATTGTTGACCAGTATATCGAGTTTGGCCTCACGCGCCGCCAAATCGGCGGCAAGCGCACGAATCCCCTCCATCGTGCTCAGATCATACGGCAGAGAAATGCAGGTGCCGCGCTCGGAAAGCTGGGCCGCGATCTCGTCGCACACCGATTTCTTGCGCGAGGAAATATAAACCTTGGCGCCGTTTTCGACATACCCCGCGGCGATCATCTCGCCGATGCCACGCGACCCGCCAGTCACCAGGGCAACCTTGCCGCCGATATCGAATAGGTTTTTCACGCTTCGAAACTCCGCCGAGGACGATTGTGCCAGCGTGGTGCAGCACCACTGCCGAGGCAAGTGCTGCCGGTGCACCTCACGCTGCCGCCTCGGTCATGACGTCCTTGACCTTGGTCGCCAGCTGCTTCAGCGAAAACGGCTTGGCCAGGAAATGGATGCCCTGCTCGTCGTCGAGCCGCTTGCGGAACGTGTCTTCGGTATAGCCCGAGATGAAGATCACCTTGACCTCGGGCATCGTCTCGCGCACCTGGCGGATCAGGCTCGGCCCATCCATGCGCGGCATGACGACATCGGTGATGATCAGATCGATCGGGTCGCTGCCCTCGGCAATGATCTTGAGCGCGGCCTCGCCGCTTTTCGCTTCGAGCACCGTATAGCCTTTGTTGCGCAGCGCGCGCGCACTGAACATGCGCACCGGATCTTCGTCCTCGACCAGCAGCACGATCCCGGCACCGGTCAGATCCATCGGTGCGCGCTCGGCATTTTCCCCGCCGGGCCGCGCCTGGGCCGGTTCCTCGGGTGCGTCGTGTCGCGGCAGATAGATCGAGAATTTGGTGCCCTGGCCCATCTCGGACTCGACGAAGATGAAGCCGCCGGTCTGCTTGACGATGCCGTAGACCGTGGACAGACCAAGCCCGGTGCCCGAGCCCACCTCCTTAGTCGAAAAGAACGGCTCGAAGATCCGTCCGATTATGTCGGGCGGAATGCCGGTCCCGTCATCGGTCATTTCGATCAGGATGTAGGCACCGGCCGGCATGATGTCGAGTTCGCGCTGGAACGGGTCGCGGCTCTCCAAATTCGACGTGTGGATCCTCAGCGTACCGCCCTTCGGCATGGCATCGCGGGCATTGACCGCGAGGTTGATGATGACCTGTTCGAGCTGCCCCTGATCGACGCGCACCGGCCCCAAATGGCGGCCATGGATCATCTTCAGTTCGACATTGTCGCCGAGCAGCCGGTTCAGCAGATGCGACAACTCGGCCAGCACCTCGCCGATCTGAATGACGCGCGGCTGCAAAGTCTGCTGCCGGGAGAACGCCAGCAATTGCCGGACCAGATTGGCCGCGCGATTGGCGTTCTGCTTGATCTGCATGATGTCGGCAAAGGACTGGTCGCCCGGCCGGAAGCGCAGCAGCAGCAGATCGCAGAACCCGATCATCGCGGTCAGCAGATTGTTGAAATCATGCGCCACGCCGCCCGCGAGTTGGCCGACCGCCTGCATCTTCTGCGACTGGGCGAATTGCACCTCCAGCTTCTTCTGTTCGGTCAGGTCGATGAAATGCAGAATCAGCCCGGCGAGCGTCCGATCGGCCGCCTCGAGCCGGCTGACGAAAAGGGCGACCGTCTTGCCGCCCGAGCCCTTCAGCCGCGTTTCGATCGGTCGCGCCGCCTGTTCGCCGGCCGAAATCGCCGCCAACCTGGCCTTGACCTCGCCCAGCGCATCGTCGGCGATGTAATCGAGCAGCCCTTGGCCCAGCACCCGCTCGCGCGATTCGGTCAACAACTCGTCGAGCGCCCGGTTGGTATCCTGAAACCGCGCCTCGCCATCGATCAGCGCGATGCCGACTGGCGCCAGTTCGAAGAAGCGCTGAAACCGCTCGCGCGACGAGCGCGACGAACCGGCCAACCGGTCCAGCCCCATATTGCGCACGACTGACACCGTGCCCAGCCCGGTACCGCGCCCCGGCACGCACTGGTCCAGCACGATATCGACCGGCACCCCGCCGGCGCCCCGCAGGATGACCTCCACCCCCTCGGCCGGCACCAGCGGATCGAATTCCGCCCGGCGCGGTGCCGGATTGGACCAGATGAAGGACCGGAACCGTGCGCCGATCAGGTCATCGACCGAGACACCGAGCCATTGCGCGAAGAGCCGATTGACGGCGGTGAAACGCCCCGCCTCGTCCAGGGAATAGAATCCGACCGGCGCCTGTTCGAAAAACGCGGTCAGATTTTCCCGTTCGGCCACCGATTGTCGCCGCGCCGCCTCGGCTTCGGTCACGTCCTCAATCCGCCACAGGACACGGCCGGTGGCACCGAGCGGTATCTTGGCGATATCGAGCCAGCGAGGCCGATCGCCGATGCTGGCTGCCACCGTGGCGTGTCCAGCACCGGCCTGTGCCGCGATATTCTCGAACGCCGAAAGCCCGTCGGGCACAAGCATCGCCCGCAAGGTGGAGAGCGGCTCGCCGGGCAGGAATGCCCGCGCGGTTGGATTGGCATAGGCCACGCGGCCGGCGGCATCGGTGACAATATGGAGAATGGGCGAGGTGTCCAGCACGTCGCGCGCCACATCCCGACCGGGCCTCGCCACCACCGCCAGCACAAGGGCAAATGCAACGATCGTCACCTGGGCCGCGCTCAGAGCGAGAACGACGAGATGGGGGAAGCCCAAGGCAAATGCCGCCATCGGCACCGTACCCAGCATCGCGGCACCCAGGCCGATCAACCATGGCCACTTGACAGCCATTCGCGTTTCGTCCGCCTTTCCGCCGTTACTGGAGCGTCGTGAAATTGCGCATCACATCGGCGAAGGTGCCGAGAAACCACATCACCGCCGCCCCGATCGTCACCATCAGCATCGTCAAGCCGCCCAAGATTTGCAATGGTAGTCCGAGATAGAATATCTGCAATTGCGGCATGATGCGCCCGACCAGCCCCAAAGCCAGATAAAACAGCGTGCCCAGGATGATATAGGGCGCGGCGATCTCAAGCGCGATGACGAAGCCCTGGGCGACGAGACGAACCATTGCGCGCGACATGTCGTCGAGCGGCGGCACTTCGCCGGCCGGAAATGCCTGATAGCTGTCGACCAGACCGGCCAGCAGCATATGATGCAAATTGAGAGCGAAGATCAGCACCAGGGCCAGCGCGCCCATCAGCGAGGCGGGCAAGGTCTCGTTGCGCTGCGATCCGGGATCAAAGGTGATGGCGCTGGCCAGGCTTGATTGCGTCGCGATGATCGCCCCGGCCGTCTCGAGCGATCCCAGCAGCACGCGGGCGATCAATCCGATGAAGCTGCCGATGAAGGCTTCGGTGGCGATGAGCGCGCTCAGCACGGCGAAATCCCCGGGCTCGGCCGGCAGGTGATCGGCCAGCAGCGGCGTCACGACCAGGGTGATGGTAACCGCCAGCACGACCCGCACCCGCACCGACACATAGGCATCGCCAAAACCGGGCAGAAAACTGAGGGCGCCGGCAATGCGGGTCACGACCAACAGCAAGGCGAAGACATTCGCCGGCAACAGCTGTTCCAGAGTGTAGCTGTGCATCGCGTCAGCGGATCGAAATGATCCGGTCGATCATATCATGGGTAAAGCCGTTCAGCGTCTCGAACATGAAGGGCAGCAGCACCAGCATGGACAGGAAGATCGCAATGATCTTGGGCATGAAGGTCAGGGTCTGTTCCTGAATTTGCGTCAGTGCCTGAAACACCGAGATCGAGACGCCGACGACCAGCGCCAGCATCATCGCCGGACCGCCCAGCTTGAGGATGACCAGGATCGCTTCCCGCGAAATATCGAGAATTTGCGCCTGATCCATGGCGGCCGGGCCGGTCTTGTGGCCCGTCAAACCGTCATATGCATGATCTCAGTATAGGCCGCGACGACCTTGTCGCGCACGGCCAGAACGGTTTGCAGGGTCAGTTCGGCATTGTTCACGGCCGACACCACATTGTTGATGTCGGATTTGCCGGTCGCCGCCTGGAGGCTCGCGGCCTCGCCGGTCTTCTGTGTCTGGACGGCGTCCGATAGGGCCGATTTCAGGAGATCGGCAAAACCGGACCCGGCGCCCTTGATCGCATCCGTACCACCCGGCACCGCCAGGTTCGTGGCGGCTTTGGCGTAGGCCGCGGCACCGGCGGAAACACTGATCGTCATGGCGAACCTCAGGGCTGGAGCAGGCCGATCGCCCGGCTGAGCATGGATTTGGCGACGTCGATCACATCGACATTGGCTTGATAACTGCGGTCGGCGTCCTTGAGGTCGGCCATCTCGATCATCGCATTGACGTTCGGGAAGCGGACATAGCCGTTGGCGTCGGCCGCCGGATGGCCGGGGATGAATTTCAGTTCGAACGGCGAGGCATCCGGCACGACCCGGCCAACCTTGACCAGTTTGTCGCCGGTCTGCTGGTCCAGCACATTGCGAAAGGTGACGATCTTGCGCCGATACGGGTCCGCCCCCGGCGTATTGGCGGTCGAGCCGGTGTTGGCGAGGTTTTCCGCGATGATGCGCAACCGAGTCGTCTGCGCCGACATGGCGGCGGTCGAGACCTTCATCGTATCGTCGAAATCCACGGCGCCCTCCTCGCTCAACCGGTGGCGCCGCCGCGTCCCAGCGCCGCCTTGATCATGCCGATCTGTTTCTTATACAGGCTCGTCATCAATTGATAATTCGCCATCGTGTCGGAGACCTTCATCATCTCCTCCTCGATCGACACGGTGTTGCCGCTGATATCGCGCTCGATCGGATTGGCCAACGGTTCTTCCCGGCTCGCCGACGCCGACACCGTCCCGCCCAGATGCTTTGGATCGGTCGCGGCTGGCTGGAGCTTGCCCTGGATCTGGGCTAGTTCGCTGCGGAAATCGAGCGGCCGCAAATCCGCCGCCTTGTAGCGCGGCGTATCGACATTCGCGACATTCTCGGCCAAGACGTGCTGCCGGCCGGTGAGCCAACTCATCTTGCGCGTGATCGCGGAGAACAACGGCAGATTGGCGAGATCCATGGCGTCCGACATGTCGTAAGGAGAAGCGAACCGAGTATCGGTCTGTCGGTTTAAGATTGGCTTAACAGGATTCGGCAGCGGGGCTGCGACTGACCTTGAAAGGGTTTGTTAAGCATCGCGCCGGACTCTGTGAGCTTTTTCGCCCAAAGAAAGCTCGAACGCGTGACGGAGCAGAGCGACAAAACCCAAAAGGCCGTGGCGCTGGACGGCAACGCGCGTGCGGCGACGCCGAGCGTGCTGGCCAGCGGCAGCGGTTCCGTCGCACGCCAGATTCTCGACATCGCCTTCGCCCATGGGATCAAGGTGCGCGAGGATGCCGATCTGGTCGAAATCCTGGCCACGCTCGATATCGGCGATCAGATCCCGATTGCCGCCCTCGCGGCGGTTGCCGAAATTCTGTCACATGTCTATCAATGGGAAGTCGAACAGCAAAGCCGCAGCGCGACGGGGACCGCACCATGATTCAAGCCGATCTTGCCGCCCTGATCGCGGATACCGAGGCGCAGCTCGATGCGGCGCAGCGCGCCATCGGCGCCGGTGAATTCGTCGATCTCGCCGATCTTCTGCCCCGGATCGACTCGATCTGCGCACGGGCGCTCGCCCAGCGCGACAAGCCGTCAGCGGACCATCTCGCCCGCATTGTGCGCAAGCTCGACGATCTGCAAACCGCGTTGCGCGCCCAGATCGCGCGTCTCGGCGTCGAACCGCGGCCCGATCCCAGGCGCGCCGCCCAAACCTACCGCACCGCCGCCGGAACGGCCGGCCCGACGGACGAGCGCAAGTGAATTACGATTCCTATCCGCGCTATCTGGTCGCACTGGTCTTCGTTCTGGGCTTGGTCGGGGTTTTCGCCTGGCTGCTGCGCCGCTTCGGACCACCGGCCCGGTTCAGGGTGCCGGGCCGGCATCGCCTCTCCATCATCGAAATCGCGCCGATCGATGCGCGCCGGCGTCTCGTACTGGTCCGGCGCGACGATACCGAACATCTGATCCTGCTGGGCCAGACCCAGGATCTGGTAATCGAGACCGGCATCGCGCACCCCGGCGACCGCGCGGCCAGCTTCGCCAGCCATCTGCCCGAAGCGACATCATGAGAAAGGCGGGGTGCGGCCTGTTCCTGCTGACCCTGCTGCTGGTGCTGGCGGGACCGGCGGCGGCGCAGTCGCTGTCGCTCGATCTCGGTGGCGATTCCGGTTCGTCGACCGGTCGGATCGTCGAAATCGTCGCGGTCATGACCGTGCTGAGCGTGGTGCCGGGTCTGCTGGTCACGGTGACCTCCTTCACCCGCATCATCGTCGTGCTGTCGTTTCTGCGCACCGCACTGGGGATTCAGCAGACCCCGCCCAATACCGTGTTGGTCAGCCTCGCCGTGTTTCTGACCGTCTTCATCATGGGACCAACCTTGCAGACGGCGTATGATGATGGCGTCAAGCCGCTGATCGCCGAAAAAATTTCCCAGGAAGACGCGATCGGCAAGATCGTGGCGCCGTTCCACAGTTTCATGATCGTCCATGTGCGCGACCAGGATCTGGCGCTGTTCATGGAACTGGGCAAGATCGAGCCGGTGGCAACGCCCGCGGATACGCCGTTCCGCGCCTTGCTGCCGGCCTTTCTGATCAGCGAACTGCGGCGAGCCTTCGAGATCGGCTTTCTGCTGTTCCTGCCGTTTCTGATCATCGACATCGTGGTGGCCTCCCTGATCATGTCGATGGGCATGGTCAGCCTGCCGCCCAGCATCATCTCTCTGCCGTTCAAACTGATCTTTTTCGTGCTGATCGACGGCTGGTATCTGGTATCCGGCGCGCTGGTGCAGAGTTTCGGGCCGCAATAGCGCTGCCGATCCACCATCCAAAGTTGCCTTAAGTCCGATGTTGCTATATATGTATAGCGCTCATTCTTAGTGACCCGGGGTCACATCATGCTCGCCCTTCGTCTTCCCGTCGAAATTGAAGAACGACTTGACATTTTGTCTAAAAGGACAGGGCGCAGCAAAAGCTATTACGCGCGTGAAGCCATCCTCGCCCATCTGGACGACCTTGAAGATATCTACCTCGCCGAACAGCGACTTACCGAACTCCGCGCCGGCCGTAGCGATACCGTGTCTCTCGCGGAAGTGATGCAGCGATATGGCCTGGAAAATTGAATTCGAGCGGTCGGCCGAACTAGAATTGGAGAAACTGGGTCACGAAGCGGCAAGGCGAATTTTGCGCTTCCGACGACAAGACGGTACGAATCGTCGTAATCCGAGTCGGCAACAGGCGCGAAATCTATCGTTGACGCGTGCGTCCACTCACGCCCCCCGATTCGCAAGCAGCCATAGCCCGACCGGTGCCAGCACCCGGTTGCGCAGATCGACCCGACTTTCGACCGTCTCGGCCGCCCGACCGGCTTCGTAGCGCGCCCCGCTGTTGCCCGTAGCGGCCGGCAAGGCCAGCAGGGCCGCCGCGGTGTCCGGGCTGGACGAGGCGGCAGCGA
>JAXDMU010000272.1:0-4116 GCA_034665905.1 Aliidongia sp.
TGGCGTTTTGCCTCGTTGGTTTTCTTTCAGCTTAGGTAGAGCCGCCGCGGTGGGCCGTCAACGTCAGCCGCGGCATCGCATCCATGTCGGCCCGCTGGCCTTTGGGCCTCAGCGCGCAACCTGCCGCAGCAAGGCGCGCACGATGCGCCGATGAAACGGCAGGATGATCGCAAGATAGACCCGGCCGAGCAGATTGTGCGTCAGGACCAGGGTGGTCGCGGTCACGTTCCGGCCGGTCCCGCAGGCTGCCACGTCCACCACAATGCGGAAATCCAGATGCTTGTCGTCGAAACCCGCGACCAGTCGGTCGGGTGTTTCGCTCATGACCGGAAATATACCGACCGTGTCGCGGGTACGGACCCTGGTCAGGATCGGCGTCTTCAGGCCAATGGGCGCGACAAGCCGATTGCGCAGCCGCATCAGCACCTCGATCCATCGCGGGTTGCGCGTCAGCATCTTCTCGGCGGCACGGCGCGCGTCGAGCGCGGCGTCGTCAACCCTGATGCGAAAGGCGTCGGCGAATTGTGCGCCGGCCAGCAGCGCACCGGTATCAATGCCGGGTTCGATCGACTGAACGTTCATCTTCACCATCCGGCATCCGCGACGGAAAGGTTGTCAAGTCGCCGTTGCCGGCTTGAGGCTGCTCGCAAGCCGCCGGAAGCGCAAGACCAGAAGGGTGGCATGAACCGCGGTGCCGCAGGACAGGCCGATCCAGACCCCGACCGCGCTCAGGCCGGTCCAGAAGCCGAGCCCATAGGCGGAGGAGAATCCGATCAGCCAGTAGCTGATGGCGGCAAACAGCAGCGGGATCCGCGTATCGCCCATGCCGCGAAGCGCGCCGGCCGCCACGCCCTGAATGCCGTCGGCGACAAAGAATGTCGCGCCGACCATCAACAACGTCGCGGTCAGTTCGATCGCAGCAGTCGCGCTCTCTGCGGCCTCGCCGAAGAAAAGCCGCGCGAGCGCAAATCGCCCGACGATGACCGCGAGGGTCAGCGCGGATATGATGGCCACGCCGAGGGCAATCGCAACCAGGCCCGCCCGGTTGACCGCGGCTGGGTCGTTGCGGCCGTTGGCGTGGCCGACCCGCACCGTGGCCGCCATTCCGATGCCGAACGGCACCATGAACAGGATGGCCGTGACCTGCAACGCCACCTGATGCGCCGCCAGCGCGGTGGTGCCGATCACGCCCATCAGCAGCGCCGCGGCGGCGAACAGCCCGTATTCCAGCAGGAACGCGATCGAGATCGGTGCGCCGATGACGATCAGTCGCCGCATCAGTATCCAGTCGATGCGCCAGAGGTGCCCGAACATATGGTATTTGCTGAACGGCCGGCGACGATGCGCGAACCAGAGTCCCGCCAGCAGCATGGCGAAACTGATCAGGGTGGTGGCGAGACCGGCCCCGAACAGTCCGAGCCGCGGCAGTCCCAGCGCGCCATGAATCAGCAGGTAGACCAGCACGCCGTTGGCCGGAATGGCGGCCAGCGTGATCCACAATCCCGGCTCGGGCCGGTTGACCGCGCCCATGAAGCCGCGGATCGCCAGGAAGCACAGCGCCGGCGCAATCCACAACGCCAGACCGGACAAATAGTGCTGCGCCAGGCGCGCCGTCGCGGGGGCCTGCCCGAGCAGCAACAGGATATGTTCGCCGTAGAGCGGAAACGCCATGATCGGCAGCGAGATCGCAACCGACGCCCAAAGCCCGACGCGAAGCGCGCGCCGCACCCCGCGCGGATCGCGGGCGCCGAACGCCTGTGCGGCCAGCGGCGCGACCGCCGATATCAGTCCCATCCCGAAGGTGAAACCGATGAAGTACACCGTGTGCGCCAGCGCCGCCGCCGCGACCGCCTGATCGCCGAGGCGTCCGATCAGGGCAAGATCGGTGGTCATCATCGCGATCTGGCCCAACTGCGTCAGCGCGATCGGCACCGCGAGCTTGAGCGTCTCGGCCAGTTCAACGGCGAGGTGAGAGCCGGAGAACGGCGCGACCGGTCTCTGCCCGATGTAGTCAGGGGAAGCCATGGCACGAGATTAGGGCGCGAACTCATTAGCACGCAACCAAATGCGGATTGATGCGAGCGTGAAGGCCAGGTCGTTGGCCGCGAGCTTGTCATACCGGGTCGCGATACGTTATCCGAATGAGCGTCAGGTCCATCCTCGATGGGCGACTTTGAGGGAGATCCCCAAATTCCTGGATGGCAACTTATGGAATAAGCAGGCCCGCTCAGTGCTCAATCGATCTTCAGAGCCAGCGCATTAACGATCGGCGCCCAGAGAGCAACATCCGCTGCGAGGGCCCGCCGGAATTTTTCGGGGTTTGAATCGAGAGTGGGTTCAATACCCGCATCGATCAACGTCTTTTTGTATGCTGGTTCTGCGATCGCCGTGCGCGTTGCTTGAGCGATCTGTTCGATGATCCCAATTGAAGTTCCGGCCGGTGCGAGTAGCCCGATGGTGCCTGCAACGGTCATGCCGGGGAAGCCCAGTTCGGCCGCCGTCGGGAGCTCAGGCGCAGCGATGAGACGCTCGGGACTGGTCACAGCAAGGACCCGGAGCTTGCCGGACCGATGGAGTTCGAGCACCTGCCCGGTTACGCCAGGCGTCCCCATTGGAATTTGTCCGCCGATTAGGTCTGTGATCACCGGGCCGGTGCCCCGATATGGCACCTGCACGATCTCAGGTGTTCCCGCGAGCGATTTGAACAACTCCCCGGTCAGATGCTGGATCGAACCGACACCGGCATGCCCGTAGGACAGCTTGCCTGGATTGGCCTTCGCAAAGTCGATTAATTCCTTCAACGAGTGAGCCGGCACCGCCGGATGCACGGCGATGCACAGGAAATTGGCGGCCACGCTCGCGATCGGATCCAAGTCTTTGACTGGATCATAGAGCGGTCGGCTCTTGAGCAGGGCCTCGTTGACGTGAGGTAGCGTCCCGCCCAGTAGGATCGTGTAGCCATCAGGCTGGGCGCGCGACGCGGCGGCGGCACCTAGCGAACCGCTGGCGCCTCCGATGTTTTCAATCACTACAGTGCCGAGCAGGTGCTTCACCTTATCCGCCCAGGGGCGTCCAACGGCGTCGAATGCACCACCTGGTGGAAAAGGAATAATGAGCCGGATCGGTCGCGACGGATAAGCTTGCGCGCTCGCGGTGCGCGAGATGGTCGGAAGCAGAGCGGCACTCGCTGCCAAATGCAAGAATTGACGACGCGGTACTTTCATGACGCTACCCCCATCTGTCAGCGCAATGCTATGTCAGTTCCTGAGCCTACAAAAGGAGGTAAATTTCCGTTTGTGACACAAAACGGACAGGGTGCGATGTCCGACCAGAGTCCGTTATGCGCATCAAAGCGGATGTCGACCGATCATTCCAAATTTATGGGTTCACGCCCTGGTCTGGGGGCCACGCAAAGCCATCAGGCCGTGCGAAGGGCGCGGCCGATGACCACCGCGCCTTCAGGGTCTATTCGGACGCGCCGGTCCGCGCGGGAACGCGGGTGATCCGCGCGCCCAGCGCATTGAGCCGCTGGTCGATGCGCTCATAGCCGCGCTCGATCTGGTCGGCGTTGTTGATGGTGCTGACGCCGTTGGCGCATGCGGCGGCCAGCAGCATGGCCATGCCGGCGCGGATATCGGGAGACGTCATCGGCGCGCCCCGCAGCCGGCTCGGTCCGGCCACGATCGCCCGATGCGGATCGCACAGCACGATGCGCGCGCCCATCGAGATCAGCTTGTCGACGAAGAACATCCGGGATTCGAACATCTTCTCGAACATCAAAATGACGCCGTCGCACTGGGTCGCGGTGACGATCGCGATCGACATCAGGTCGGCCGGGAAGGCCGGCCACGGCTGATCTTCGAGTTTCGGCACGTGGCCGCCGAAATCGTCCTGGATCTTGAGCGTCTGATTGGCAGGCACGATCAGATCGTCGCCTTCGACTTCGCAGATGATGCCGAGCCGCTCAAAACCCATCCGGATCGAGCGCAGATGCGCAACCCCGGCGCGCGCGATACGGAGCGGCGAACGCGTCACCGCAGCCAGCCCGATCAACGAGCCGACTTCGATGTGATCGGGCCCGATCGAAAAGCTGGCGCCGCCGAGCGTCGCGGGTCC
>JAXDMU010000273.1:0-11529 GCA_034665905.1 Aliidongia sp.
TGGCGGAGGGGATGGGATTCGAACCCACGATAGGTGTTTTGCACCTATAACGGTTTAGCAAACCGCCGCCTTCGGCCACTCGGCCACCCCTCCACCGATGAGTGGGCTGTACACACGGCGTTTGTGATGCATCTTCTAAAGAGACCGTTGGAGGCTGTCAACGCGCCATTGCACGGGGCTTGCCTGTGTGGGCTGCAACGCCTTGTTGGAAAACCTGGTTGACGCTCAGTCCCAGACCGCCACGCTAATCAGATAAACGATTGTGCCAACCACGGCCCAACTCGCTAAGGCGGCGGCGATCACCGTCAGGAAACGGGCACGGGGCGACCAGTCGGAGGCTTCAGGCTCGTCATAGACGGCGGTACCGCTGACGGGGGGGCGGCGAAGTCCAACGATATGGCTCATAATCCGTCTCCATCCGTGACCAGAGGTGCGGTGGCGTCCATCGTGCCATCGGATGATTAATTTATTCTGACTAATTGCTTGCGTCGTACCGCTATCCTGCGAGCCGCTGCCGCAGCAAATCATTGAGCAAGGCCGGATTGGCCTTACCGGCGGTCGCCTTCATGACCTGACCAACGAAAAAGCCGAAGAGTTTGTCCTTACCGGACCGGTACTCGGCCACCTTTTCCGTCTGTGCCGCCAGTACCGCGTCGATCGCGGCATCAATGGCGCCGGTATCGGTTACCTGCCGCAATCCCTTGGCTTCGACGATGGCGCCGGGCGAGGCGCCGGTCTCGACCATATCGGCAAAGACATCCTTGGCGATCTTGCCCGAAATTGTGTCATCGGCGATGAGATCGATCAACTGTCCCAGTGACGCGGCCGAAACCGGCGAGGCCTCAATGCCGAGCCCGCGCTTGTTGAGCGCGCCGAACAGATCGCCGGTCACCCAGTTCGCCGCGAGCTTGGCATCACGCCCCTTGGCCACCACCTCGAAAAACGCGGCCACAGTCTTTTCCGCGACCAGTACACCGGCATCGTAGGGTGTGAGCTTGTAGTCCTCAATGAATCGCGCCTTCTTGGCGTCGGGCAGTTCCGGCAGGGCGGCCTTGACGCCATCGACGAAGCCCTGATCGAGCACCAGCGGCAACAGATCGGGATCGGGGAAGTAGCGATAATCATGCGCCTCTTCCTTGGAGCGCATGGTGCGCGTAATGCCTCGGCCGGAGTCGAACAGTCTTGTTTCCTGTTTGATCGTGCCGCCATCCTCGATGATCTCGACCTGACGCCGCGACTCGTACTCGATCGCCTGCATGACGAAGCGGATCGAATTGACGTTCTTGATCTCGCAGCGTGTACCCAGCCCATCGCCCGGTCGGCGCACCGAGACATTGACGTCGCAGCGCATGGAGCCTTCTTCCATGTTGCCGTCGCAAGTCTCCAGATAGCGCAGGATAGAGCGGAGTTTCTTCAGATACGCGCCGGCTTCCTCGCCCGAACGCATATCGGGTTCCGACACGATCTCCATCAGCGCCACGCCGGAGCGGTTGAGGTCAATATAGCTCAGCGTCGGGCTCTGATCATGCAGGCTCTTGCCGGCATCCTGCTCCAGATGCAGCCGGGTGATGCCGACGATTCGGGTCGAGCCGTCGGGCATGTCGAGCTGGATCTGACCCTTGCCGACGATCGGCTGGGCAAATTGCGAGATTTGATAGCCCTGCGGCAGATCAGCATAGAAATAATTCTTGCGGTCGAACACCGAGACCAGATTGATCTGGGCGTCGAGGCCAAGGCCGGTCTTGACCGCTTGCTCGACGCAATGGCGGTTGATCACCGGCAGCATGCCGGGAAAGCCGGCATCGACCGGCGAGACCTGGGCATTGGGTTCGGCGCCGAAATCGGCGGCGGCACCGCTGAACAGCTTGGCGTGCGAGATCACCTGGGCATGGACTTCAAGGCCCAGCACAATCTCCCATTTGCCGGTGCGGCCTTCGATCAGCAGATCGGACATGTCATTTCCCCCCGAACGGCGCCGGCCGGGCGGTGAAGCCCGCGGCACTTTCCAGCACGCCCGCGACGCGCAGCATGGTCGCCTCGTCGAACGCCCGGCCGACCACCTGCAAGCCGAGCGGCAACCCCTCGGCGCTTAGGCCAACCGGCACGGAAATGCCCGGAAGCCCGGCCAGATTGACCGGCACGGTAAAAACGTCGTTCAGATACATGGCGAGCGGATCATCCATCTTTTCCCCGATCGCGAAGGCGGCTGACGGAGCGGTCGGCGTCAGGATCGCGTCGACTTTCTCGAATGCCTGATCGAAATCGCGCGCGATCAGCGTGCGGATGCGCTGGGCCTTCAGGTAATACGCATCGTAATAGCCGGCCGACAGCACGTAGGCGCCCATCATCACCCGGCGTTTGACCTCGGCGCCGAAACCCTCGGCGCGGGTGTTCTCATACATCTCGTCGAGTGTGGCACCCGGCACGCGCAGCCCGAAACGCACGCCGTCATAGCGCGAGAGATTGGCCGAGGCTTCGGCCGGCGCGATGATATAATAGGTCGGCAGCGCATATTTAGTCATGGGCAGGCTGATCTCGACCGGCTCGGCGCCGGCCGCCTTCAGCCAGTCGATACCGCGCTGCCACAGCGCGTCGATCTCGGCCGGCATATTGTCGACCCGATATTCGCGCGGAATGCCGATGCGCAGCCCGCGGATATCGCCGGTCAGCGCCGCCTCGAAATCCGGCACGGCGAGCGGGGTTGATGTCGAATCCTGCGGATCATGGCCGCACATCACATTCAGCATCACCGCGGCGTCGCGCACGGTTCGGGTCATCGGCCCGGCCTGATCGAGCGAGGAGGCGAAGGCGACGATGCCCCAGCGCGAGCAGCGTCCATAGGTCGGCTTGACGCCGACAATGCCGCAGAACCCGGCCGGCTGGCGGATCGAGCCGCCAGTATCGGTGCCGGTCGCCGCCAGCGCCAGACGGGCCGCGACCGACGCCGCCGAACCGCCGGACGAACCGCCCGGCACCAGCTTGCGATCACTGCCCGGGTTGGACCAGGGATTGATCACCGGGCCGTAATAGCTCGTCATGTTCGACGAGCCCATGGCGAATTCGTCGAGGTTGAGCTTGCCCAGGCACACCGCCCCGGCCTGCCACAGCTTGGTCGTCACGGTCGATTCATAGGGCGGCTTGAAACCGTCCAGGATATGCGAACCCGCCGTGGTCAGGATGTTCCGGGTGCAGAACAGATCCTTGATCGCGATGGGCAAGCCTTCGAGTGCTCCGCCTTCACCTTTGGCGAGGCGCGCGTCGCTGGCATGGGCCTGGCCCAGCGCCTTTTCCGGTGTCTCGGTGATGAAGGCGTTGAGATGGCGCGCCCCCTCGATCGCCGCGATATGCGCTTCGGCCAGTTCGACGGCCGAGAATTCCCGGCGCCTTAAGCCCTCGCGCGCGGTGACAAGGGTGAGATCGGTCAGGTCACTCATCACTCGACTACCTTCGGCACGGTAAAGAAGCCATGGGCGCCATTGGGCGCATTGCGCAGAATCTCGTCGGCGCGGCCGCCGTCGGTGACGATGTCGTCACGCATCGGCAGGGTCATGTGGGCAACACTGGTCATCGGCTCGACCCCGCTCGTGTCGACCTCGTCCAACTGCTCGACCCAATGCAGGATCTTGTCGAGTTCCCGCCCCATCGCCTCGCGATCGGCTTCGGGAAGTTTTATCCGTGCCAGGGTGGCGATCTTTGCCACGGTGGCCTTGTCCAACGACATGGGGTAAACCTCTGATCATCCGGGACGCGCCTCGGTGCTGCGGGTTCCGGCGGTCGCCGGGAAACCAGAGCCTTGCCGTTCGCGCGTCTCAGGCTGGAAGAGCCCGGAAGCTACCATTCGATATGCCCATCCGCAACCCCACCGACCTCCGATCCGTCTTGCCGCCGCGCGCGCGGCTGCTGGGGCTCGATCTCGGCACCAAGACGATCGGCCTCGCCTTGAGCGATACGCTGCTGATGGTGGCGACGCCGCTGAAGACGCTGGCCCGCGGCAAGTTCGGCCAGGATGCCGCCTTGCTGCAACAGTTGCGACGCGAGCATGGCGTGGGCGCGCTGGTCATCGGCCTGCCGATCAACATGGATGGCAGCGAAGGCCCGCGCGCGCAGGCGACACGCGCTTTCGCGCACAATCTGCTGAAAATCGACGATCCAGAGATCTGCTTCTGGGACGAGCGGCTCAGCACTGCGGCCGTGACCCGCGGCATGATCGAGGCCGATCTGTCGCGCAAGCGCCGCGCCGAAGCGGTCGATCGCGCGGCCGCTGCTTATATTCTTCAAGGCGTGCTCGATCGGCTGGCCTATCTGGGAAACGGGGCTTGAAGACGAAATTTCTACAGGCGGGTTGGAGCCCGCGAACGGAGAAACATGCGTAAATTCAAATCCGCTTGCGCCGTGGCTTCGATGCTGCTTGTCGCTTTGCCGGCACTGGCTGAGCGTAATTTCGTCAGCTTCGACAAAGGCGATCTTATTATCCAAACCGGGGCCGGCGCGCAAAAGTTTACGGTCGAACTGGCGACGGACGAGGCGCGGCGTGCGCAAGGCCTGATGTATCGTCAGCGCATGGCTGCCGATGCCGGCATGCTGTTCGTTTATCCGCATCCGCAGCCGGCGACGATGTGGATGAAGGACATGTATATGCCGCTCGACGTCGTGTTCATCGGGCCGGACGACCGGATAAAAAATATCCAGGAGCGCGCCGTGCCGCAATCGCCGGCGATCATTCCATCGGACGGAACGGTCAGAGCCGTCCTGGAATTGAATGCCGGCACGGTCAGCCACTTTGGCATCAAACCCGGCGATTTGGTGAAGGCGGCCGCGCTGAGCGACTGATTTAGCCGATTTTTCGGAAGGATCGCCGGCACGCGAGGGCATCTCGCGTGCCGGTTTTCGGGTCTTTATTGTGCCTTCAGCGCGACGCTGGCCGAGCCGCGCGAGACGAAGGCGTTCTGTGTGTCGTCGAATTCGATAAACCGGATGAAGACCCGGTTGTTGCTGGGATCGAACGGCACTGCGGCCGTGGCGCTGACGAAGACCGAGAAGGTCGATGTACTGCCGGCCGGAAGCTTGAAGAATTGATGCTGTTGCGGTGGTTCCTGGCAAGCACCCGTGGCCGGAACGGTCATGCATACCGTGACAGTGACAGGCAGGGTGGCGAGCCCGGTATCGACGCTGACCATGGTCGGCGCACCGGTCCCCGAGCCGCCGGCATTGATCATTGCGACGCCGAAAGCATTGCTGCCTTCGACCGGCACACTGATGGTGCCGGGTGTCGCCGAAGCGGCGAGCACGATGTCATCCGGCACGGCCAACGACGAGAAGTACAGATCGGCGGTGTTCACCCCTTCGGTCGAAGCGGCGGTCGCGCCCGAGCAGGAAAAATTGACAGCGAGTCCGGGCGCGAAAACCGACGGGGCGGAATCGAACGTCAGGAGAAGCGTCTGAGCCGCGCCGGCACCGAGTGCAAACGGCGTATTCAGCGGGCCGGTCGGTGCATTCGTCGCCGGAACCGTCGCCTGATAATTGACGTGGAGGCTCACCGGGGCATCGGCCGGCAATCCAACCTGGCAATTGCTCAAGGCAGTGGGCCCGCCATTGAGCATGGTTGCGAATACGGTTGCCGGTGCGCCGGGGGCAACGGTACGGCCACCCGGCAGAATCGAAGCGACGAGCGACGATGGCGGCGCCAGCGTAATGCGGTTGAAATTATTCGATCCGGTTTGGGTAAACCATATCGTGTTGCCGGGACCCCTCGCGATTGCGGCGATCGAGCCAGAGGTGGTCAGGTTCGGAATGTCCGCCAGAAATTCCATCACGGTACCGCCGGTCGTCATCCTGGCAAAGCGATTGGCGTTCTGTTCGCCGAGCCACAGATTTCCATCGGGGCCGGCGGCGATCACGAACGGACCAGAATCGGCGGAGAGGTTGGTCGGAAATTCGGTGATGACCCCGGCCGGCGTGATCTGGCCGACCGTCGCGGTGGCGGTTTCAGTGAACCAAAGATTGCCGTCCGGTCCGGTCGTGATGTCGAACAACCCGGCTGCCGGAACGATTCCGGTGCCGAATTCGAAGACCCGGCCGCCCGGAGTGATCGAACCGACTCGGTTGCTGCCTGCCTCGGTGAACCAAAGATTGCCATCTGGTCCCGCCGTGATCTGCTGAATCCCGGCACTCGCTGAGATTCCCTCGGAAAACAACGTGACGGTACCATCGGGACGGATGCGGCCGATTTCGCTGCCGGTCGATTCGGTGAACCAGATATTGCTGTCCGATCCGGCCGCAATGCCATTTGGCGTTACCCCGACAGGAAACTCGGTTACCTGGCCGGTCGGCGTGATTTTGCCGATGCTGTTGGTACCGGTATCGGTGAACCAGATATTGCCATCGACATTAGGTGTCAGATGGCCGGGCGTCGTGCCGGCGGAAAAGGCGACGACACGGCGATCGGGCGAGATCACGGCGATACTGCCTGCGCCCGAAGCCCAGAGATTGCCACCGGGGCTGGCGACGATGTCGAGCGGCGCGAACGGGGCCGGGCCGCCGTTGCCGCCGACATTGCCTGCGGAAAATTTGGCGAGGGCCAGCGGTTCCTGCGCGCGGACATCACTCGGTGCCACGCACAGGCCTACGAAACCGGCGATAGACAGCGCCGCGAACAACTTATCAACCCGAGCCGAATGCATTATTACCCCCAAGGTACCCTTTATTCCGCATTTTACGGAATCGACGTTACAAACACGGCCGACGCGCAAGTTTTTCGGAGCTGCCGCCCACATTACTCTGGTTGCCATACTATGCGACAAAACGTCAAGCTACGGTAAATACATTTCGAGACGCACATTCGCGTCGTCCCATTCCGCGCGCACCGCGGGGTCGGCCTCGCGACCGGCGTGGCTCGCAGCGGCGCGGGCGAGGCGTTGCGGGTCGAGCCGGGCCAGCGCCCATACGGCCATGCCGCGGATCAGTGGCGCCTCGTCATCGAGCCGCACTTCGGCGGCGCCGGCATTTTCGGAACGGCCGGAATTTCCCAGCGCGATAAGCACATTGCGCACAAAGCGCGCGCGGCCGATGCGCTTGATCGGCGAGCCGGCAAAGAGCCGGCGGAATGCATCATCGTCCAATCCCGCCAGTTCGGTCAGCACGGGGGCGGTCAGTTCGGTGCGGGCGTGAAACGCCAATTCGCCGGTTCGCCGGGCGAATTTGTTCCACGGGCAGACGGCCAGGCAATCGTCGCAACCATAGATCCGGTTGCCCATGGCGGCCCGGAACTCGGTGGGAATCGGTCCTTTATGTTCGATGGTCAGATACGAGATGCAGCGCCGAGCGTCGAGGCGATAGGGCGCCGGAAAGGCTGCGGTCGGGCAGGCATCAAGGCAGCGGCGGCATTGTCCGCAATGATCGGTCTCGGACGGATCGGGCGGCAGTTCCATGGCCGTGAAGATTTCGGCCAAAAATAGCCAGGAGCCGAACTCGCGCGACACAAGGTTGGTGTGCTTGCCTTGCCAGCCGAGGCCGGCCGCGGCGGCCAGCGGCTTTTCCATGATCGGTGCGGTATCGACGAAAATCTTGATCTCGGCGCCCGACGCCTGATGGAGCCAGCGGCCAAGCGTCTTGAGCCGCTTCTTCAGCACATCGTGGTAATCGGCCCCGCGGGCATAAGCCGAGATCGTTGCGGTGCCGGGTGTGGCTATCTCGTCGGCGGGATTCGTTTCGGGTCCGTAATTGACGCCTAGTACCACCACCGAGCGGGCTTCTGGCCACAGGCCGCCGGGTGTCATGCGCCGCAGCGGCTCCTTTTCCATCCACGCCATATCGCCGTGCGAACCCGCCGCCAGCCAGTCCCGCAGATTGTTGCCGATATCGGGCGCGAGGTCGGCCGCGGTGACGCGCACGATATCGAAGCCCAGGCTTCGGGCTTGGGCGATGAGGTCGCGTTTGAGGTCAGCCGCGTCCACGATACGAGGGAACCCCTTGATCGGGCAGCCAGATGCCGGACGGGGCGGGGCCGGTTTGATAGAAAACATCGATCGGAATGCCGCCGCGTGGATACCAATAACCGCCGATGCGCAGCCAAACCGGCTGTATCGCATCGACCAGCCGGCGGGCGATCCCGACCGTGCAGGCTTCGTGGAAGGCGCCGTGATTGCGGAAAGACGCCAGGAAAAGTTTCAGCGACTTGCTTTCGAGCAGATATGGACCCGGCACGTAATCGATAACCAGATGGGCAAAATCGGGCTGGCCGGTCAGCGGGCAGAGTGCGGTGAATTCGGGTGCGGCAAACCGCACGACATAGGGATGCGCCGGCTCTGGATTCGCCACCTTCTCGATGATGGCGGCATCGGGATGCGCGGCAATCGCGACGGTGCGGCCGAGCTGCGTCAAGCCGCTATGAAGATCGTCTGTCATCCTTCACCTACAGCGCCGGAATATCGCCGGCTTCCTGAGCCTCGTGGAAGGCGGCCGCGGTGTCGCCGAGGCATCCGGCCTCGATCGACCGGCGAAGCTGCGCCATCAGATCCTGATAATAGGTCAGATTATGCCAGGTCAGCAGAATCGGCCCCAACATTTCCTCGGCTCGGTGCAGATGATGCAGATAGGCACGGCTGAAACCGGTGCAGGCGGGGCAGCCGCAGTCGGCATCGAGCGGCCGGGGGTCGTCCTGGTGCCGGGCGTTGCGGATATTGACCTTGCCGCGACGCGTGAACGCCTGGCCGGTGCGGCCGGAGCGGGTCGGCATGACACAATCGAACATGTCGATGCCGCGCGCGACGGCCCCGACCAGATCGGCCGGCGTGCCGACGCCCATCAGATAGCGCGGGCGATCGTTGGGCAGGGCAGGGGCCGTATGGTCGAGGACCGAGAACATCGTCTCCTGGCCCTCGCCAACGGCAAGCCCGCCGACGGCATAGCCGTCGAAGCCGATCGCGAGCAGTTGTTCGACCGATTTCGTACGCAGATCCAGATGGACACCGCCCTGGACGATGCCGAACAAGCCGTAGCCGGGTCGGCGCACGAACGCCTGACGGGAACGCTCGGCCCAGCGCATCGACAGGCCGAGCGAATCGGCCGTCTGTGCATGGGTCGCGGGGTGTGGCGTGCATTCGTCAAGCGCCATGGTGATGTCGGAATCGAGCATGCGCTGTATGTCGATCGACCGTTCCGGAGTCAGTTCATGGGTACTGCCGTCGATATGCGAGCGGAAGGTGACACCGTGCTCGGTCAATTCGCGCAAACCCGTGAGCGACATGATCTGAAAACCACCCGAATCGGTCAGGATCGGGCGGGGCCAGTTCATCATGCGGTGCAGGCCTCCCAGCCGCTCGACACGCTCGGCCCCCGGCCGCAGCATCAAATGATAGGTGTTGCCCAGCAGGATCTCGGCACCGGTCTGGGCCACCGCCTCGGGCAGCATGCCCTTGACCGTGCCGGCCGTGCCGACCGGCATGAAGGCCGGCGTTTCGATTGTGCCATGGGCTGTCGTCACCCGGCCGCGCCGCGCGGCACCATCGCGCGCAATGAGGGTAAAGCCGAATTCGCTCATGATGCGGCCATCCGGTCGATCAGGCAGCAATCGCCGTAAGAGTAGAAGCGATAGTCGGCGGCTTTGGCATGTTCATAGGCAGCCTTCATCCGGTCCAGTCCGGCAAAGCCGGCGACCAGCATGAAGAGCGTCGATCGCGGCAGGTGGAAATTGGTCAGCAGCATATCGACCACCTTGAATCGGTAACCCGGCGTGATGAATAGGGAAGTCGGGCCGGCGAATGGGGCGACGGTGCCGACGGCCGTGGCGGCACTCTCCAGCAGGCGCAGGCTCGTGGTTCCAATCGCAACGATACGTCCGCCGTCGGCGCGCGCGCGATGGATCGCCTCGACGGTCGCCGCCGACAGAATCCCACTCTCTTCATGCATGACATGGTCCACAGTATCCTCGACCTTGACCGGCAGGAAGGTGCCGGCACCGACATGCAGGGTCAGTCCGACCATGCCGATGCCGCGCGCGGCCAGTGCGGACATCAGGGCCGGGGTGAAGTGCAACGCCGCGGTCGGGGCGGCGACCGCCCCTTCGATACGGGCGAACAGAGTCTGGTAGTCGGCGCGGTCGCGGTCATCGGCGATGCCGCCGCGGATATAGGGCGGCAGGGGCACGGTGCCGTATTGATGCAAAGCCGCGACCAGCTCGCCGCCGCCGCGATCGAATCGCAAGACGACGTCGCCTTCCGGCCGTTTTTCGACCATGACGGCGCTGAAATCCGGCGCGAAATCGAGTTGGTCGCCGGGCCGCAACCTTTTTGCGGGCTTGGCGAAAACCCGCCAGCAATCATCAGCGATCGCCTGATGCAGGGTAATCGACACCGGCACGGTACCGCGCATTGCGGCAAGACGCGCGGGGATGACCCGCGTATCGTTGAATATCAGGAGATCGCCGGGCGCCAGCAGGTCCGGTAGGTCGCGGCTGTGCCGGTCGGACAGGCCGGCGGGCGAGACCCGCAGCAGGCGCGAGGCATCGCGCGGCTCGATCGGCCGTTGGGCGATTCGCTCGGGCGGGAGCGTAAAATCAAAAGCCTCGACACGCATGAAAATTCGGCAATCCGGACGACGCAGGGGCGGGCCTTCTATCATGCCGACACCGAACCGGCCATGGTGACGACAGACCCCGCAAGCGATGTGTTGCGCGGCCGGCCGGAAACCTCTAAATCGGTACGCAACGATCGGGGCGTAGCTCAGCCTGGTAGAGCGCCAGTTTTGGGAACTGGAAGTCGCATGTTCGAATCATGTCGCCCCGACCAGATATCAGGAGTTCAACGCGGTCCATGGCCTCAGCCCGTATCCTCCGTCCGGCGAAGACCGCAATGTCTTCGGGGACGGCCCGCACCAAATGCTGGATTCTGGAATTTGAGCAGGTGACTCCGCGCCGGCCCGATCCTCTGATGGGATGGATCAGCGCGGAAGATACGCTGAATCAAGTTCGGTTGAGCTTCGATACGCTCGAAGAAGCGCAAGCCTTTGCCCGAAAGCAAAGTCTGGACTATTCGATTGAGGAACCGCATGGGCGCACGTTCAAACCGAAAGCTTATGCGGATAATTTCCGGGCCGATCGTATCCTGATCGGATGATATAAGCCAAGTGCCCGGAGCTAAAACTACCGGCCCCGTAGTTCAACTGGATAGAACACCGGCCTTCTAAGCCGGCGGCTGCAGGTTCGAGCCCTGCCGGGGTCGCCATTGCGCTTGCTGCGGAATGGCGCTCTTTTAATATGCTCTTTTAATATAAAGCATCCCACAGGCGGGCCGGTACGCCGCGATGCGACCGGCCCCGTACGGGTTGGCGGGAATTCCCGATTCGTTACTTGCTGCTGGCTTTTGCCAGGGTCTTCATCAGGCTGAGCGCTGCGGCGCGTTGACGATCGTCGTCGATGCCGTAAAAAGCGCGGACGAGTTCGACCGTCTTACGCTTTTTCATCAGATCGCTCGGCATGCCTTCGATGTCGTGAAGATTGTTGACCTCGTAAGCGGCCTGAGCTGCTTCGGAGCC
>JAXDMU010000274.1:0-3511 GCA_034665905.1 Aliidongia sp.
GCGATAGGCTGCGGCTGCCGGGCACGGCAGCGAACAGCAGATCGAGCCATGCCTGATCGAGGCCGACCGTATCGGAAAAAACCGTTGCCTGCCCCAGATCGCGGCTCAGCGCCGACACCACCTCATCGACCGGACGCCCGGATTCCCAAAGCGTCTGGCGCGTCAGATTGTGGACAAGTTCGGCGTCACGTTGCCAGCCACGCCAGGCATCGATCGGCCGAATCAGCAGATGATGCTCCAGCCCGGTGCGCAACAGCCGCCAGGCAACCGCGATCGGATAGCTGTCCGCACCGAGCCCCGATGACGCCACCTCGATGATTGCCAGCACAATCGTCTCCCACTGCCCCAAGCGTTGATGAGTCTATCGAAAGCTCCGCCGGAACACAAGGGGAACATGAGGGAGCGAGATTTGCCGCGGTTCGCCCGACCGGATGCCAAAGGGTCAGATCGTCGGCGATCCGGCCGCGTGAATCGCCCGCGCCGTCACCACATCCTGGGCGATCTGTGCCTTCAATTCATCGAGCCCGGCGAATTTCCGTTCGGCGCGAATCCAGTCAATCAGCGCCACGCGCACATGTTGGCCGTAGAGATCACCCGTGAAAGCCAGCAGATGCACTTCGAGGCGTAGATCCGTGCCGTTCACGGTCGGCCGCGTGCCCAGATTGGCGACGGCGTCGTGCCATTCGACGGAACCCTGACGCTCGATTCCGGCCCGCACGGCATAGACGCCGGGTGCCGGGCGCAGATAATCGCCGAGGCCGAGATTGGCGGTGGGAAAGCCGATGGTGCGGCCGCGCTGATCGCCCTGCTCGACCCGGCCATCAATCTCCCAATCCCGCCCGAGCAATTCGGCCGCCGCCCTGGGCTGGCCCGCCGTCAGATGCTCGCGAATCCTTGTGGCGGAGAAGACAGCACCGGTGTCAGCCGCAACCGGGTCGACGATGGTCACACCGAACCCCAATTCCCGCCCCAATTTTTGCAAAAGCGCGGCATTGCCGGCACGGCCTTGGCCGAAGACGAAATCATAGCCGATCACGACATGGCCGACGCCGAGCCCCTGATGCAGCACCTCGGTCACAAAATTCTCGGCGCTACGCTGTGCGAATGCGACATCGAAATGCAGATTAACCAGCAGATCGACGCCCAGCGCGTCGAGCAGATGCGCCTTGACCCGGAGCGGCGTCAGTCGGAACGGCGGATCCTGCGGCCGGAACAGCGCGCGCGGATGCGGCTCGAACGTGACCACGCCATGCGGCCGGCTTTCCGCCCGCGCGAGCGCGCCGCAGCGGGCGATGACCGCCTGATGGCCGCGATGCACGCCGTCGAAATTGCCGAGCACCAGGACGGCGCCCCGCGCATCGCCGGGAAATGGAGAGAAGTGCCGAAATAATCGCATGGTCTCAATCTGGGTACTCTGAAGCCACCGCGCGATCAAGCCGCAACGGGCGCGGATGGCCCCTGCGCGGATGGTTGGCCCTTCCCCTCCTGCCGCACAGCTTGTACTCTCGCGCCCGGTTTCGGCGGCGCGCATCCGCAGCGCCTTGACGAGGAATGGTTTCTTGGACTCCGGCAGCACCCCGCCCCTTCGCGATGTCTGGTATTATGCCCTGCCGAGCTGTCGGCTGAAGCGCGGCAAGACGATTGCCAAGACCCTGCTCGACGAGCCGATCCTGATCGGCCGCGACAAGGACGGCAAGGCCTTCGCACTCCTGGACATATGCCCGCATCGCGGCATTCCACTGCGCTTCGGCACATTCGACGGCAGCGAGGTCGAGTGCTGCTATCACGGCTGGCGCTTCAATGCCGAAGGCATCTGCACCGCCATCCCATCGCTGGTGGACAAGCAAGTGCCGGACCTGAAAAAGGTCTGCGTCAAATCCTATCCGGTCGAAGAGGTCCAGGGCGGCATCTGGATCTACTTCGGCACCAACCCGGAAACGGCGCCGCCCGTGCCGGTCCTGCCCGAGCTGGTGGGCCAGGTACCTAAGATGGTCAAGACCATGATGTTCGACGGCAGCATCGATCATGCCGTGATCGGGCTGGTCGATCCGTCGCACGCGACCTTCGTCCACAAGGCGTGGTTCTGGCGCTCGACCCGCTCGATCCGCAACAAGGCCAAGGAATTCGTCACCTCGGATTGGGGCTTCACCATGAAGCGCCACCCACCCTCGTCGAACTCCCGCGCCTATCTTCTGCTCGGGTCGGCGCCCAAGACCGAGATCGTGTTCCGCCTGCCCGGCGTGCGCTATGAGCACATCAAGGCCGGCAAACATGTCATGTGCCACCTGACGACGATTACGCCGGTCACCGCGACGACGACCGAGATCAACCACTCGGTGTTCTGGACCCAACCCTGGTTCACCCCGTTCAAGCCGCTGTTCTGGCCCTTCGTCAACGCCTTCCTGGCCCAGGACCGCGACGTGATCTCGCGCCAGCAACTGGGGCTGAAGCATAGTCCGCAATTGCTGCTGATGGGCGACCCGGACGTTCAGGCGCGCTGGTATCTGAGGCTGAAGAACGAGTTCGTGCGGGCGAAGGAGGAGGGGCGGCCGTTTGTGAACCCGATCAAGCCGCGGGTGCTGGAATGGCGGAGTTGATGGGGGCTTGTTCGAAAGGGTGACGGCCTCGAAGATGCACTTGCCTATGCCCAAGGCGACACATCACGGGCCACAACACACAATGTTGAAGTTTCGGTACCCGATGTAAAGGCGATCCGGCAGCGACTCGGCATGAGCCAGGATGTGTTCGCCCGCGCGATCAAAGTCAGCCCGGCCACACTGCGCAACTGGGAGCAACACCGCCGATATCCAGCCGGCCCCGCCTTGGCCCTGCTGGAGATCGTCGACCGTGAACCCCGAAGCCGCGTTGCGCGCGATGAAGGAGAGCATCAGCCGGTGATCTTCGATTTGTCGTTCGGCTATCAAAACGCGTGAGATGTGTGTTCGTAAGGTCCCGTTCTGCGACAACGATACAGAAGCCAAATCGAGCGGGATAAGTAGCGCCGACACAGATAGAGACGTCCAGCACCGCCGCGGTCGGTGCGCCAGGGAAGAAGCCCCGCCCGGTCGCCCGCTGACCGGCGGGGCTTCTTCGTTCACAACCAGAAATGCATGGAAATACAGAACGCGGCGACCGTCATTATGAAGAAAATGACACCGCCAGGCATCCCCTCGCCTTCTAAGGCCATCAGCCCGAAAGCCAGCGCTGCTGCCGCAATGGTATGACCAGGGCAAAGCGCCTGAGTAGAGCGGTCCCGTCTGATCACACTTCAATCCCCACATTTATCACTCCAATAATATCGGCATAAAATGGCAAGATCAGGCTGTGTTGGTAACAACGTTATTCGGCTTTGAGGATAGTGGGCCACACCTATCCTCGCCCACAACCGCTGCGACCCTGAAGACTGGACGGTATAGAAAAATAAGCTTGTCGCCGTAACTTAACTCGAAGCTGCCATCGCGGATCGTAACTCTACAATGCTGGGCGTTTCTTGAACACCCTCACCGAGATG
>JAXDMU010000275.1:0-3749 GCA_034665905.1 Aliidongia sp.
GGGCGGCTGCTCGACCAGCATTCGCGCCGCCGGGGTTTCCTGCCACTGGCGACCGCCCAGGCCCCATGCCTGCTGCTGGCCTCCATTACGAGCGAGTGGATGCTACTGCCGGTCGCCGCGGCGATGATGTTCTCGTTATTCGGCCAGGTGACGATCAACGACGCCATGGTCGCGCGCTATAGCAACGAGACCTGGCGGGCACGGATCTATGCCGTGCGCTATTTCGTATCCTTCGCCGGCAGCGCCCTCGCGGTACCGCTGGTGCGCTTGCTGCATGCAAGCCCGTGGGGCTTCACCGCGGTAC
Organism: Aliidongia sp.; assembly: GCA_034665905.1. Lineage (GTDB taxonomy): Bacteria > Pseudomonadota > Alphaproteobacteria > ATCC43930 > CGMCC-115725 > JAXDMU01. Next base: position 305 of record JAXDMU010000275.1, read on the forward strand.
TCGAGGTTCTGGCCGCCGTCGCAGTCGTAACGCTGATCGCGGCGGCCGCCTTGCCGCACCGGCCGGAGGAACTCGACGAAGCTGCCGCCGCGGTGCCCGCGGAATAGCGCCAAGTTTGGGACTTTGGCCCGAGCGGATGGAACCCGCAGGCCCCTCAATCTGTTGGTTCGGCGGGGCGAGCTAGGCGGCTTGCCTCTCGGCGAAGCCGATCCAGGAACGGCGCGCCAACCGCCTTTCGCGCGATGGGCGATCCGATCGCCCGGCAAGATTCGCCGCGACGGCGACGGCACGGTGCCGCCACGGTCCTGACATCCGTATAACCGCCAAATTCTAGGGAATATATGATGTTCAAATCGATCAATCCCGCTAAATTCGGATTTGCCGCCGCCCTGATCGTCGCGACGGCGGCGTTTTCCGCTCCCGTTGCGCTGGCGCAATCGCACAGCGACGACACCGCGTCGGCCGCCCCGCGCATGCATTCGTCGCGCGAAGCACGGGGGCCTGAGGCGAATGTCGAAAAGCATATCGCCGGTCTCAAGGCGAAGCTCCGGATTACCAGCGATGAGGAGCCCCAGTGGGAAGCGCTCGCCAACGTCATGCGCCAGAACGCCCAGGAAGCGCAGACCTTGATCGATCAGCGCAACAGCGGCGGCACGACCCTGACCGCCATCGACGATCTGAAGAATTACGAGGCGCTCGCCGCCGAACATGCCGAAGGGCTGAAGCGGATGGAAACCGCGTTCGAGGCGCTCTATACCGCCATGCCGGACGATCAGAAACGAAATGCCGACATGGTCTTCGCCAAGCATGAAGGCCGCGGCGAGCATCACCATCAAGGCCACAACAAGACCTGAGCGATCGCACGGGCCGGCGGATGACGCCGGCCCACAGCTTCGTCAGTTCAGCCCGAAGCTCCGCCGGTAACCAAACAGCCCGGCCGAACCGCCGGTGTGGATGAACAGAACATTGTCGTTCTTGCCGAAGCGCCCGGCCCGAATCATTCCAAACAGCCCCGCCATGCCCTTGCCGGTATAAACCGGGTCGAGCAGGATGCCCTCTAGGCGCGCGGTGAGTGTCACAGCTTCGATCATTTCCGGCGTCGGCAAGCCGTAGCCGGCACCGACATAGCCATCATCCGCCACGACCGCCGCGCGCGGAATTGGCGTCGCCAGCCCCAGCAGGTCGGCCGTCGCCTGGGCCAGGCGATAGACGTTTTCCTCTTGGCGCGGACGCGGTGCGCGCACGCTGATGCCGGTCAGCGCAATCCCGGCATTGGAGCCGTGCAGCCCCGCAACCAGCCCGGCCTGCGTACCGGCGCTGCCGGTCGCCATGACGATGTGGTCGAAACGCACGCCCGCCTCGAAGCTTTGTTGCAGCAATTCGAGAATGCAGTGGACGTAACCGAGCGCGCCCACCGGATTGGAGCCGCCGCCGGGGATGGCATAAGGACGGCGCCCCTTCGCGCGCAATTCTTCGGTGAGAGCGGACAGGGCCGCCGCCATGTCGGTGCCACCGGGCAACCGGCCCGCGATCTCCGCGCCGCACAGCCGATCGAGCAAGACATTGCCGGATTCCTCGTATTCATCGCCGAAACCGGTGACGCGCTGCTCCAGCAGCAGCTTGCACTCAAGGCCGAGTTTGGCCGCCGCCGCCGCGGTCTGGCGCGCGTGATTGGATTGCGTCGCGCCTTGCGTCACGATCGTGTCGGCACCTTGCGCCAGCGCCTCGGCCATCAGGAATTCGAGCTTGCGTGTCTTGTTGCCGCCGCTCGCGAGCCCCGTGCAATCGTCGCGTTTGACGAAAAGATTGGGGCCGCCCAGATGCTTTGAGAGATTGGGCATGGCTTCGAGCGGCGTCGGGAAATGCCCCAGCCGGACGCGGGGAAAACGGGCGAGATGCATGAATAACCCTCGGCTATCGGTTGGTGAAGGACCAGGCGACCGCCGCCCGGGCCAGAGTCCGGGTCGGGTCGATCACCCGGTCGAGATAGGATGAACTGATGGCGCCCAGCGCCACCGGCAATTCGGTGCAGGCGAGAATGACGGTCTGGGCGCCCTGGCGCAGCAGATCCTCGATCGCCGGTTCGAGCAGCCGCCCCGCCTCGGCCGAGCGGCCCTGCTTGACCAGCGCAATCGCCGGCAGAACGGCGCGGCGCCGCAATTCGGGCGCATTGACCAAGGTGCTGACGTCGAGTCGCGCCAGCCGCTCTTGATAAATCCCGGCCCGGAGCGCTGCCTCGGTGCCAAGCAGCCCGACGCACGCGCCGGGCGCGATGCCGGCGCAGGCGGCGTCGGCGATGTGTAGGATCGGCACGGCGCTCGCCCGCACAAGCTCGTCATACCAATGATGCGCGGTGTTGCACGCGATGACGATGGCTTCCACCCCGGCCCTGGCCAGCACGGTTAGTCCCGCCACCATCGCCGGCAGTGGCGACTCGCCGCCGTCAAGGATCGCCGCCACGCGGCCTGGGATCTGCGGCACCGAATAGAGCACGACCGGCACGTGGTCCTGATCGGATTGCGCCGGGGTTTCCTCGATCAGCTTGGCGAGGAAATCGACCGAGGCGAGCGGCCCCATGCCGCCCAGAACGCCCAGCAGGCGCGGCATCGTCCGCTAGCTCCCCGGCCGGGATTTGAGTTTCTTGATCACGCCCGAGAAAGTCAGCGCGGGCCGGCCGTTGGCGGTAATCAAGCCGCGGAGGAACAGCAGGCTGCCGCCGGCCCTGACCACCTCTCCCGTCGCCTCGACCAGATCGCCCTCCAGCGCCGGGCCGACGAATTCGCTGTTGAGCGACACGGTAACGGCGCGGGTGCCGGCCAGTGCATCCGAGGCAAAGGCGAAGAGGCTGTAATCGGCGAACGTCAGAAGACAGCCGCCATGCGCGCTGCCGCCGCCGTTCAGATGCTGCCGCGTCACCCGGAAGGCGCAGCGAATGCCGCCCGTCCCGGCGTCCGGCCGGAAATAAAACGGCCCGCTATGAACCTCGAAAGTATCCTGCGGCCAGTAGCGCCACCCGGCAAATTCACCCTCGCTCACCAGACGGTCGCGGGCAAAATCCTGATTTTCGTTCGGCATGACGGCTCCGGCAAGCGGGGGACGAGAGAAGCTCCATCAAAGCGCAATCGCCCGAGATATCCAGGCGGATCTCGGCATCGGGGGCATGCGTCGGCGGCATCGGCGGCCGGTGGCCTGGCCGAAGGCGCGGGCAGAGCCCTTTTCGCTTGTCGGAACAGGCGAAATTGACTATCGAATGACCAGAATAAGTACTTTCGCGAGTGTAATTTCATGTCCAAAAATATTTGGCGTACCCTGATACTTGCTTTTATCCTTTACGATCTTCCCTGTCCCCGAGCGATTGCCGAACCGATGGAACCGATCCAGCACTAATTCTTCAAGGAGAATTTCAATACCGAAAGCGGCGCGGTGCTGCCGCAGGCTCGCGTCG
>JAXDMU010000276.1:0-5332 GCA_034665905.1 Aliidongia sp.
CTGCTCAAGGAGCGGGAGGGCGAATTGCTGCGCGCCGCCCTGCCCAAGGGCGCGTTCCTGGTGTTACTCGACGAGCACGGCAAGTCCCTGTCGAGCGAGGGCTTCGCCGAACAACTGGGTCTATGGCGCGACCGCGGCGTCGCCGATCTCGCCTTCGCGATTGGGGGCGCGGCCGGTCACGGCCCGACGGCCCGCGCACAGGCCGATTTCACCCTGTCGCTCGGGCCGATGACTTGGCCGCACATGATGGTCCGCGGCATGCTGGCAGAGCAGCTCTACCGCGGATTCTCGATCCTAGCGTGCCACCCCTATCACCGGGACTGACCCGGCCCGCCTAGCTGCTGGGCATTGAGCCGTTCGGTCTGGGCCCGCTCGGACTCACTTGAGGGCGGCCCACCATGTTCGGTTCGCTCGCCCCGCATGCCATCGTCCCGAGCTTCGTGCATGGCATGATCGCGATGCGCCCTGGCATGATGATGCCGGGCCGGATGATGTTCCTGATCATCCTGCGCCATGGCAGCACCCGCACTCACGAGTAGCGCCACCGCCGTCACGGCCGACAAAAGCGTTTTCATCATCACATCTCCCGCAGTGAAGCGCTGGTTGAACCATCGCCGATGGGGATACAACGAATGACGGGGCGAGGCCGTTCCAAATGGCGGGACCCTCGGCGACTTCATGGCGGCTTTGTTTGGGGTGGCGGCTGCGGGCGGACGGGCCACGGCGCGACCCTCACGCCGTCGCATCCACCTCCGGCACCGGCACATCGAACCCGTTCAGCGTCACCGACACCATGCAATAGAGCCCGACCAGATAGATGAATTCCGCCGTCGCCTCCACACCGAACGCCTCGACGGCTTGCCGATAGGTCAGTTCCGGCAGCACCCCGCCCGCAACCAGTGCCGAGGCGACGTCATACGCGATGGCTTCGTCGCGCGTCAGGTCGCTCGGACGCTGGCCAGCAACGATGGTCGCGATCTTGTCGTCCGGCAGGCCGCGCAGTTCTGCGACCAGGACATGGGCATAGATCTCATAGGCCGAACGAAATTTGGCGCCGGTCACCAGGATCGCCACTTCGCGTACCGGGCGCGGCAGGGTGGGCGAGGCCGAGAGCGCCTTGACCAGATTCCAGACCGGTCCGCCGAATTTCGGGAAGTGCAGCCAAGGATTCCACGGCCCGATCAATTCGCCGGTCTCGTTGATCGCGGTGAATCCGTTGAAGCTGGTTTCGATGCCCTGGCGCATATCGTCATAGAGCGGGCGGCGTTCCGGGTCGAGCCGGGCGGGCGAGAGAAGCGGCAGGCGCATGTGAGACTCCATTGTTCGAGCCGAAACTAGGATCATTTCAGGGCGTTATCCGGCGGTGTCGCGTTGGTTCGGCCGCCGACGAAGACCTCGCAACTGCTGGTCCAATCGTCGACGAAATAGTAATCTTCGTTCGCTTTGGCGACATGGCCGGGATCGCGCAGATTGACACCGGTGCCCTTGGCGATGCCGAGCACGGCGGACCCGCCTTTTTTGGCGTGAAGCTGGATGGTGTAGAGTCCGGCCTGACGCTCGTTGAACCGTCCGTCCGAACACAGGCGCGACAGAGTCGGGTCGCGCGATCCGACTTCCCAATACGGGGCGGCGGCATCGATCACGATGTCGGTGGCACCCGCCGCCCGGGCGAGCAGCAGGCCGGCAATCAGCAAAGAAGCACGCAGCATGACTCGATCTCGACCTTGCCGCCGGGCAGACCGGCGCTCTACGCTCTACCCCGTACAGTAGCAGCCTGCACCGTCAACGCCCAGTCAGGAGAATTCGATGCCCGCCACCCCCCGTGAGATCAAGCTCCGGTGCGCCAAGATCCTGTCCGGGCATCGTCCCCGAACCGGGCGGCAGTGGTTCGAAGCGCTCGCCGCCTCGCCCCACGCGGCACTGATGCCGGACGAATATGGCGAGGGCGAAGCGGTGCAGGCGCTGGAGCGCGAGGTCGCTGCCTTGCTCGGCAAACCGGCTGCGACGTTCATGCCGAAGGGCATCATCGCCCAGCAGGCGGCGTTGCGCGTCTGGGCCGATCGGTGCGGCTGTCCGGTCGTGGCACTGCATCCGAAATGCCATATCGCGTTCGATGAGCGCGATGCGATCGAGCGGCTGCACGGGTTGTCGCTGACCCGGCTCGGCGGCGATACGGTGCCCTTCACGGCCGGTGATCTGGCGGCGGCCGGGGAAATGTTCGGTGCCGTCACGGTCGAGCTGCCGCTGCGCCGCGCCGGCTACAAGCTGCCGTCCTGGGTGGAACTGGTCGCGATCTCGGATTGGTGCCGCGAGCAGGGCGTGCCGCTGCATCTCGACGGCGCGCGGCTCTGGGAGTCGCAACCGTTCTACGGCCGAACGCTGGCCGAGATCGCCGACCTTGGCGATTCGATCTATGTTTCGCTCTACAAGGGGCTGGGCGGGTTGGCCGGCTGCGTGCTGGCCGGGCCGGAGACTTTCATCGCCGAGGCGCGGATCTGGCAGACGCGGCACGGCGGGTTTCTCCCGACCTCGTTTCCCGAAGTGGTCTCGGCGCTGGACGGCTTGCGGCACCATCTGCCGATGATGGCCGGGTATGTCGCGCGGGCGCAGGCGATCGCCGCCGCGCTGGCGACGGTGCCGGGCGTGCGCACCGTGCCGGCACCGCCGCAAACCAACGGGTTTCAGGTCTATCTGCCGGCCACCCCGCCGGCGCTCGACGCGGCGCATCGCGCGATGGCCGAGAACAAGGGGCACTGGCTTTTCGGCCATTTCGCGCCGACCGGTGTGCCGGATCTTTCGATGGCCGAAATCTCGGTCGGCGAGGCCGCCGCGGATTGGAGCGATGGCGAGATCGCGGCGGCGGTCGCCGCTCTGATCGAGCGTGCCCGTGCCGGCTGAAACCGATCTGCTGATCGTTGGCGGCGGGATCAACGGCGCCGGGATCGCCCGCGACGCCGCCGGCCGCGGCTATTCGGTTGTGTTGTGCGAGCAAGGCGATCTGGCCGAGGCAACCTCGTCGGCCAGCACCAAGCTGATCCATGGCGGCTTGCGCTATCTGGAATATTACGAGTTCCGGCTGGTGCGCGAGGCGCTGATCGAGCGCGAGCGGCTGCTCGCCATCGCCCCGCATATCATTCATCCGCTGCGCTTCGTGCTGCCGCACGAAAGCCATCTGCGTCCGGCCTGGATGATCCGGCTCGGCCTGTTTCTCTACGACCATCTGGGCGGGCGCAAGCGGCTGGCGGCGTCCTCGGGCGTGCGCTTCGACGGCACGGGTCTGGGGGTAGCGCTCAAGCCCGGCTTCACGCGCGGCTTTGCCTATGCCGATTGCCGAGTCGATGACAGCCGGCTCGTCGTCCTGAATGCGATGGCAGCGCGCGAGCGTGGGGCGGAGATCCTGACCCGGACGCGGTTCGTCGGTGCCGAACGCAACGCGGGAATCTGGCGGGCGGAATTGGCGGATGTCGAGACCGGCGCACTGCGCACGGTCGACGCGCGCATCCTGGTCAATGCCGCCGGCCCGTGGGTCGCTCGCATCCTCGGCACGCTCGGGCTGGCCAGCGACAAGGGCGTGCGGCTGATCAAGGGCAGCCATATCGTCGTGCCGCGGCTTTATGACGGCGAGCACGCTTATATGCTCCAGAACCCGGATCGCCGCATCGTCTTCACGATTCCCTATGAGCGTGATTTCACGCTGATCGGCACGACCGATACGCCCTTTGTCGGAGATCCGGCCGAAGTCGCGATCGGCGCCGACGAGATCGCCTATCTCTGCGCCAGCGTCAGCCGCTATTTCACGCGCGCCGTCGCGCCGCCGGATATCGTCTGGAGCTATGCCGGCGTCCGTCCGCTTTACGACGATTCCGCGGAGGCCGCCGCCGCCGTGACGCGCGATTATGTACTCGATCTCGACACCAAGGCCGCACCGTTGCTCTCGGTCTTCGGCGGCAAGATCACGACCTACCGCCGGCTGGCCGAGCACGCGATCCGGCGGCTGGCCCCCTTCCTACCGCCGGGCAAACCCTGGACCGCCTCGGTGCCGCTGCCCGGCGGCGATATCGCGAATCTCGATATCGAGCGGTTCGTCGCGGCATTGTTGCGGCGATATGCTTTTCTGCCGCAGCCTCTCGCCCGCCGGCTCGCTTGCGCTTATGGCATGCGGGCGGCGGCGATCCTGGACGACTCAATGCGGATCGAGGATCTGGGCGAGGATTTCGGCGGCGGGCTGACGCGGGCCGAGTTGGACTACCTTGTCTCGGAAGAATGGGCCCGGCGACCCGAGGATGTCCTGTGGCGCCGCTCGAAGCTCGGGCTGCACGCCCCGCCCGGCACCGCCGAGCGGATCGCGGCCCATCTGGCGGCGCGTGCGACGGTGGAGGAAGACGCATGACCGGCTATATCGGTGCGATCGATCAAGGCACGACCAGCACGCGCTTCATCGTCTTCGACCGCGACGGCCGCCAGCGCGCCGTGGCGCAGCGCGAACACCGCCAGATCTATCCGTGCCCCGGCTGGGTCGAGCATGACGCGCTGGAAATCTGGGCCAATACCCAGAGCGTCATCGCCGAGGCGCTGTCCGGCGCGGGGCTGGTGCCGGGCGATCTGGCGGCGATCGGCATCACCAATCAGCGCGAGACTACGGTGCTGTGGGACCGGCGCACCGGCGTGCCGCTCGCCAATGCGCTCGTCTGGCAGGATACGCGGGCCGACACGCTTGTCGCCGAGTATGCGCGCGAGGGCGGCCAGGATCGGTTCCGCGCCAAGACCGGCCTTCCGCTCGCCAGCTATTTCAGCGGGCTGAAGCTGCGCTGGCTGCTCGACCATGTGCCCGACGCGCGCGCCAAGGCCGAGGCGGGCGACGCGCTGTTCGGCACGATCGATAGCTGGCTGTTGTGGAACCTGACCGGGCAGCATCTGACCGACGTCACCAATGCCAGCCGGACGCAACTGATGGATCTGACGACGCTCGATTGGGATGACGGCATGCTTGCCGCATTCGGCATTCCGCGCGCGGTGCTGCCGCGCATCGTCTCTTCGAGCGAGATCTATGGCGACGCGCTGGGCGGCGTACCCGTGGCGGGCATTCTGGGTGATCAGCAGGCGGCGCTGGTCGGCCAGACCTGCTTCAAGCCGGGCGAGGCCAAGAACACTTACGGCACCGGCTGTTTCATGCTGATGAACACCGGCACAAGGCCGGTGCAATCCACTTGCGGGCTGATCACCACGGTCGCCTATCGCTTCGGCACCGCGGCGCCGCATTACGCGCTCGAAGGGTCGATCGCGATCGCCGGTGCGCTGGTGCAATGGCTGCGCGACAATCTCGGTCTGATCC
>JAXDMU010000277.1:0-3027 GCA_034665905.1 Aliidongia sp.
AAGCGGTTATTGTCCTTCGATCGCGGGCAGGGGCGGGCAGATGGAAAAAGAGACGTTCATTCTGCAAACGACGCGTGCCGGGCGGCTGCCGACCAACGCCAGCTTCACCGATGAAAATGTAGCACGGGCCGAGACCGAGCGCGCGCAGGGGAGCGGTGCGTTCGAACATATCAAGCTGGTTTCGATGATGGGCGCCGATCGGCGGGTATTGTTCGAAATCGGCAAGGCGTCGACCAGTGTCCGGCCCTCGGCCGGCGCGCCCAAGCCGGGGGCGGCGGCGCGGCCGAAAAAGCAAGTGAGCGCCGCGCAATTGATCAGCCGGATCAGCACGCTCATCACGATGCTGTTGATCTTCGGGGTGATCGCCTACGCGGTCGAGTATTTCATGACGAAGTGACGGGCGCCGCGTACCAAGCCGAAAGGGCGGCCGGCGTGTCGAGATCGATCAGCACGCCGTCATCGACCGCTTCGATTTCCATCACATAGTCCAAATAGCCGCCGATCAGGTGCCGCGCACCGGTGTCGCCGCCGATATTGTGCAGTTCCGGGAAAAAGCGGCGGCCCCACAGCACGGGATTGCCGCGCTTGCCGTTGCGTACCGGCAGGATGATCTCGTGCCCTTCGCCGGGATCGAAGCCGCCGATCAACCGATCGACAAGCTGCGGCGCCACGTCCGGCATATCGGCGAGGCAGATGATTGCGCCATCGGCCGCGTCCGGCACGGCCGACAGGCCGCGTTTCAGCGAGGTCGAAAGTCCCTGCGCGTAATCCGGATTCTCGACCAGAACGATCGGACGGCCGGCGAGGCGGGCGGCGATGTCGTCGGCCTGATGGCCCAGGACGACGATGACCGGATCGGCCTGCGTGGCGAGCGCCCGATCGACCGCGCGTTCGATCAGGCTGCTGCCGTCGATCTCGATCAGCAATTTGTTCTGTCCCATGCGACGCGACTGGCCGGCGGCGAGGATGATCGCGGCGATGCGCGGCCGGGCGGGCGGCGGGCGGTCGATGTCGCCGCGCGGCAGCGGTCGGCTCGCAATCTCGGCCAGCAGGCCGCCGACGCCGAGCCCGGCCAATTCCCGGCGCCCGACCGGAAGATCGGCGATCAGCCTTTGCAGCACCCAGTCGAAGCCGTTCAACCGGGGCGAGCGCGCGCATCCGGGCAGCCCGAGCACCGGAACCGCGCGCAGATGGCCGATCAGCATCAGATTGCCCGGATCGACCGGCATGCCGAAATAATCGATCCGGCCGCCGGCCGCGACGATGCCGGCCGGGATGACGTCGCGCCGATCGACGATGGCCGATGCTCCGGCGATCAGCACCAGTGCTGCCCCCCGATCGAGCATCAGGCCGATCGCCGCGGCTACCGCGTCGCCCTGATGAGCGACCCGCTGCTCGGCCAGCAGACTCGAATCGAGCGCTTCCAGCCGGGTACGGGTGACGGCCGCGGTCTTGTCGAGCACGCTCTCCTTCGCCCCGGGCAGCCGGGTCTGGATCAGCCCGACCGGCCGACCGCGGAACGGGGCCACGCGCAACGGCGGGGCCTGGCCCTCCCACCGCGCCAGGGTCTTTTCCCGGACGGCGAAGGGGATGATCTTGACGGTGGCGACGATCTGGCGCGGGGTGACGCGGGCATAGGGCGGCAGGGTGGCGAGGGTGATTGCCTCGTCGACTTCGTTCAACTCATCGATCCGGGGCGGGTCGAGCACCAGCAGACCGTGTCGCTCGGCAAACAGATTGACCCGGCCGGTGAAGGCTTGTCCGGCGGCGACACCCTCGCCGATCAGCCCAGCCGCGGCCCGGCTTGCCGCCCGATCCTCCGCCACATCTGTACCTTCGAGCCGGGCTGCGATCACCGCGCCGATTCCGGCCGCGGCCAAGGCGGTGAGATCGGCCTCGTTCAGCGCGCGGCCCTTGCGCAAGACCCGATCGGGCAAATGCACGGCGTGGGCCAGGATCGCGCCCAGCGCATCTTCGGTTGCGACCGGGCCGAAGATCACGCCGCCGCTCCCGGCCGGGCCGCGAGGCCGGCGCGATGCAGCACCGCCGTGATCTCGGCCAGGATCGAAATGGCGATCTCGGCCGGGGTCAGTGCCCCGATCGCGAGGCCGACCGGCCCGCGAATCCGGGCGATCTCGTCCACACCGAAACCGGCGGCGGCGAGGCGTTCGGTTCGCTTCGCATGGGTCCGGCGCGAACCCAGTGCGCCGATGTAGAACGCCTCGGAGCGCAAGGCGGCGGCCAAAGCCGGATCGTCGATCTTCGGATCATGGGTCAGCGTGACGATCGCCGTGCGCTTGTCCGGCTGCAATCCGGGCAGCACCTCGTCTGGCCAATCGGCGATGATGTCGACGCCGGGAAAGCGATCCGGCGCGGCGAATCCCGCGCGCGGGTCGATTACCGTAACCCGGTAGCCGCCCAGCGCGGCCATCAATGCCAACGCCTGACCGATATGGACCGCGCCGACCAGGATCAGCCGCAGCGGCGGGTTCCAGACCTCGACGAAGACCGGCCCGAGGCTGGTTTCGATGGTGCGGCTCGCATCGTCGGCGATGGCGGCACGGATCAGAGCGAGATCATCGTCGGCGAGCGCCAGATCGCCTTCCACCGTCTCGGCATCGATCAGCCCTTGGGCGCCGGCCGGAATGAGGGTCGCGAGTGCCAGTGCTCGGCCGTGCTGCCGCGCTGCCAGCAGATGTTCGAGAAGCGTCGGGGTCACGACAGGCGCTCGACGAAGATCTGCACCTTGCCGCCGCAGGCGAGGCCGACATTCCAGGCTTGCTCGTCGCTGACGCCGAAATCGAGCAGTTTGGGCGCGCCGGTGCGGATCACCTCCTGCGCGCTCCCGATCACCGCCCCTTCGACACAGCCGCCCGAGACCGAGCCGGTGAACCGGCCCCCATCGTCGGCCGCCAGCTTGGAGCCGACCGGCCGGGGCGAGGAGCCCCAGGTCGTGACTACGGTGGCGAGGGCGACGCCGTGGCCGGCGCGGTGCCAGGCAAGCGCTTGTTCGAGCACGGCTTCGGT
>JAXDMU010000278.1:0-3218 GCA_034665905.1 Aliidongia sp.
CTTTCTCTACGGTTTTGCCAAGAGCGAACGGGAGAACATTGCCCCGGAAGAATTGCGGACGTTGCAGGAGATCGGTGCGGCTTGGCTTACGGCCGACGCCGGGCGGATCGACCATGCGCTCAAGGAGGAAGCCTTGCAGGAGGTGGCCCATGACGACCAGGACTAGACCGAGCCGGCTGACCGCGGCGCTGCTCGAAACCGCTGACGACATGCGGTGCGTCGGCGTGCTGGACGCGGCGACGCATGGCAAGATCACGCTGCGCCATCTTGGCGACCGGGCTGTCGTCGCGGTCGAACCGATCACCGGCGACGAAATCCGCGCGTTGCGCGAGAGCGCTCATCTGAGTCAGGCGGTCTTGGCGCGCTATCTCGGCCTGACGGTCGGTTATGTGTCGCAATTGGAGCGTGGCACAAAGCGGCCAACGGGGCCGGCGCTCGCTTTGTTGAATGTCATTCGCCGTAAGGGCATTGAGGCCATTCTATAGGGCAGACCACGAGGAGCTATATGGGGCCGGCTGGACGAAGCAGCACCAGATGGCTACGACGTAGGCCCGGACGGAGAGCCACAGCCCTGACCGATGAACGTCGTCGTCCGCGCCCGCGTCGATGAGGGCGACCAAGAGCGAAGCTGCCGCCGTGCTCCTGCGGGAGTTTCGATCAAGCTCCGCACCGGGCGGAAGTCCGGGCCGGCGCCGGCTCGAACGCGCCCGATTGACCGCTTCCCCCGCGCCATGACTATATCCGCCCGAACCCCCGGAACTGAGGCAGCATGGCTTCGACCACGAATGCGGGCGAGATCCGCGATACCGAGCTTTATGATGCGCTGTCCGAGCGCTATCTGTCCTATGCGCTCTCGACCATCATGGCGCGCTCTTTGCCCGATGTGCGCGACGGGCTGAAGCCGGTGCATCGCCGGCTGTTGTGGGCGATGCGCGAGTTGCGGCTCGATCCCACTTCCGCCTATCGCAAATGCGCCAAGGTGGTGGGCGATGTCATGGGCAATTATCATCCCCATGGCGATCAGGCGATCTATGAGGCGCTGGTCCGCCTCGCCCAGGATTTCTCGCAGCGCTATCCGCTGATCGACGGCCAGGGCAATTTCGGCAATATCGACGGCGATAACGCCGCCGCCATGCGCTACACCGAAAGCCGCCTGACCGCGGTGGCCCAGGCGCTGATGGAGGGAATCGCCAACGATACGGTGGATTTCCGCCCCAGCTATGACGGGACCGGCGAGGAGCCGGTCGTGCTGCCGGCACGCATCCCCAATCTCCTGGCCAACGGCTCGACCGGCATCGCGGTCGGCATGGCGACCAGCATTCCGCCGCATAATTTGGGTGAACTCTGCGCCGGCCTGCGGCTGATCGTGAAGCAGCCGGATTGCAGCACCGAAGATCTGCTGGCCCATGTGAAGGGGCCGGATTTCCCGACCGGCGGCGTGCTGGTCGAAACGCCGGAGAATATCCGCCAAGCCTACGCCACCGGGCGCGGCAGCTTTCGGCTGCGCGCCCGCTGGGTCAAGGAGGCGCTGCCGCTCGGCGCCTATCAGATCGTCGTCACCGAGATTCCTTATATGGTGCCGAAATCGCGGCTGATCGAGCGTATCGCCCAGTTGCTTGAGGAAAAGAAGCTGCCGCTGCTGGCCGATATCCGCGAGGAATCGGCCGAGACGATCCGCCTCGTCTTCGAGCCGAAGACGCGCAATGTCGAGCCGGAAATGCTGATGGAATCGCTGTTCCGGGCGAGCGATCTGGAAACCCGCATTCCGCTCAACATGAATGTGCTCGACGCCACCGGGGCGCCGCGCGTGATGAGCCTCAAGGAGGCGATGCGCGCCTTCCTCGACCATCGACTCGAGGTGCTGGAGCGCCGCACCCGCTCGCGCCTCGGCGAGATCGAGCGGCGGCTCCATGTGCTGGCCGGTTTCCTCATCGCCTATCTCAATATCGACGAGGTGATCCGCATCATCCGCTTCGAGGATCATCCGAAGCCCGCGCTGATGGCGCGCTGGGATCTGTCGGAAGAACAGGCCGAGGCGATCCTGAATCTGCGGCTGCGTTCGCTGCACAAGCTCGAACAACTGGCGATCGAGAAGGAAACGGCGGAACTCACCGCGGAAAAGACCAGTCTGGAGGCGCTGCTCGCCGACCCGGCCAAGCGCTGGAAGGCGATCGACAAGGAACTGGTCCAGCTCGAAAAGGAATTCGGCAGCGGCACGAAACTGGGCGGAAGGCGCACCGAGATCGGCCCGCCGCCGGGCGAGATCAGCGTGCCGGTTCATGCCCTGGTCGAGCGCGAGCCGGTCACGGTGCTGTGCTCGGCCAAGGGTTGGATCCGCACGGTCAAGGGCCACAACATCCCGGCCGGCGAACAACGCTACAAGGAAGGCGACGGCCCGCGCTTTTCGGTCGAGGCCTACACCACCGACCGTATCCTGGTCTTCGCCACGACCGGCCGGTTCTATACCCTCAACGCCGACAAGCTGCCGGGCGGACGCGGCATGGGCGAGCCGCTGCGCCTGATGGTCGATCTGCCCAACGACGCCGATCTGGTGACCCTGCTGCCCTATCGCGCCGGGCAAAAGCTGCTGCTGATCTCGTCCGACGGCCGCGGCTTTCTGGTGGCGCAGGACGAGGCCGCCGCCCAGACCCGCGCCGGTAAGCAGGTGCTCAATCCGGCCGACGGCGCCACCGCGCGCTGGTGCCTGCCGCTCAGCGGCGACGCGCTGGGGCTGCTCGGCGAAAACCGCAAGCTGCTGGTCCTGCCGGTGGCGGACATCCCGGACATGGTGCGCGGCCGCGGCGTGATCTTGCAGAAATACCGCGACGGCGGCCTCGCCGACGTGAAGATGCTGACGCTGGCGCAAGGGCTGTCCTGGCAGTCGGGCACGCGCACGCGCTCGGAACCGGATCTTTCCGGCTGGCAATCCGGCCGCGGCACGAGCGGCCGGATGGCGCCCACGGGATTTCCGCAGAAGCCGGTGAAGTTTCCGTCGGGAGGGTGAAGAGATCGGTTGAAATGACGAGTTTGACGGAAATTTGCTGAAATCGTCGTTTCGTGGTATAGAAAACGTGCCTAACTCATGGAGGTACGTTCATGCTGCATCGTCTGGAGATCGAGAATTTCTATTCGATTCGGGACCCGCAGATCATCGATCTGAGGGTGGCCGGCAATGCGCCTCCTGAACCAGAACGGTTCGCACCGTCTTGGCCGGGGAC
>JAXDMU010000279.1:0-3215 GCA_034665905.1 Aliidongia sp.
GATTCGGGCCGAAGGCCGAACGTCTCGGGCTCCGCGTCAGCGGAGCAGTCAGGGTATCGCCCTCCGGGGCGATGCCCACGCATCAGTCGCACAAAGCGGCACGGTCAAACCCTGCTGAAGGCACCGCGTAAGCGGCGCGGACCCACGCGCAAGGCAAAGCCGAGCATGAGGAGCGGGGTTGATCCGTACCGCACCGTGTGACCCACCTCAACGCCGATCGAATCCTGGGATGTTGTCGGTGTCACGTCTTCGCCGAATCACGAACCCGCATGACCGTCTGTCGGCTTGCGCCATACTCGCGTGCGAGAGCAGAAACGGATTCGCCATCGGCGAGGCGTCGAGCAATGTCCTGGCGCAGCGCTGTGGTCAACGAAAAGGGGCGGCCGAGGTGCTTGCCTGCGGCCTTCACCCTCGCGAGGCCAGCTTGGGTGCGCTCGACGAGGAGGTCGCGTTCGAACTCAGCGACGGCGGCGATGACCTGCATCGTCATCTTGCCGGCCGGGCTGGTGAGGTCCACCCCACCGAGGGCCAGGCAATGGACGCGGACGCCGAGTGCGGCTAGGCTTTCTACCGTGGTCCGGATGTCTATGGCGTTCCGGCCGAGACGGTCGAGTTTCGTCACGACCAGAACGTCGTCTGATTCGAGCCGATCGAGAAGACGGCGGAAACCAGGTCGTAGCGCCGCAGCAACGCTGCCCGAAACCGTCTCGACGATGACTCGCCGCGGCTGAACCGCGAACCCGGCCGCAACGACCTCCTGCACTTGGTTGTCCGTGGTTTGATCGGCTGTGCTGACCCGGGCGTAGACGAAAATGCGCGCCATTTGGTCGGTCCTGTTCGTAAACGGTGTACGTTAATTTAACACTGTCCGTAATGCGATCAAGCCTTATAATGGACAGGGTATTGAGAGGCTGTCCGGAATCGACCGGTTACGGACAGCAGGGCTTGAATCCTGGACACCCTGACGGTGATATGAGAAACTATTAAATCCTCATAGTCTCTTGGATCAGATTCAAATGAACATCTCGATTTCGTTGACGCCGGAGCTGGTGGGCCTCATCAAGGCCAAGGTCGATTCTGGCCGATACACCTCGACGAGCGAGGTGGTCCGGGAGGCACTGCGTCTGTTGGAACGTTCGGATCTGCTCGAGACTGAGCGCACGGAAAGCCTGCGGCAGGCTTGGAGAGAGGGTGTCGAGAGCGGCGACGCCGGCCCGCTTGACTGGTCCGAGAAGCCGGCGCTGCCGGGCCTGGAACACGATCTACCTGCCAGAGAGGCGATCCAATGAGCGCAGCGACTTCCCAGCCCCCCTTCCACGACAATGAGGCACTGGCGATCTTGCGGCGCCTCGAACCGGCCTTGGGCAAGCTCGATGACCGCCTCCGCGCCCTTGATGGCGAGGTGCGCGAGATGAAGGGCCGCATGTCGGGCATCGAGGGCCGATTAGGGCAATTGCCGACGCTCTGGACCCTTGGGGGTCTGGTGTTGTCCATCTTCGGCTTCGCCTTCGTCCTGTTGCGCTTTGCAACGCCGCATCCCTAAGTCCGTGGGGCCTGGAATCAGATTTAACGGCGTCGCATGTTAGCGGCACCGCTTGTGGCGTGCATGACGGCCGTGGCCGCCGCCAATGGGCTGCCGCCATTGGTCCTGCCGGCGATCCACATGGTCGAGGGCGGCCAAGTCGGCACGATCGCAAAGAACGCCAACGGATCAGAAGATTACGGGGTGATGCAGATCAATTCGAGCTGGCTGCCCACCCTGGCCCAAGGGCTCGATCGATCAGCGTCTCAAGTGAGGTCGGACCTGATCCATGATGGCTGCTTCAATATCGCGATCGCGGGCGCCGTGATGAAATACAAAGTGGCGCAGGCCGGCGGGGATATTTGGCAGGCGGTCGGCTACTATAGCTCGCACACCGCTTCGTTCAACGCGATCTACCAAGCCAGAGTGGCGATTGCGGCAGTGAAAATACAGACCGGTCACGTCACTGAACGCGAGAAGTAGCGACCGGCCTGAACGTTCGTCGACTGTAGCTTGTCAGCCAGAAGTGTTGACCACCGTTCCGACAGTGCCGGTCTGGTTAGTCGCATTGGTACTCGCAGTCGGGGGCAGCGTCACGGGCGAGGCATTGACCGGGGTCGGCGGAATCGGCCGCTGGATCGGTTTGATCGATTCCGGAAGTCCAACCGTCCCATTCGGTTGCGGTGAAATCGGGGAAATTACGGACATTGTGCCTCGCTGGTAAACAATATGCGGGAGTGTAGCATCAGTCGGCCGCTTCGATTAGTGCGCATGGTTGCGGCACCAGCCGGCGCCGAACAAACTCAACCGCGTCATTTTCGGTCCAAAGTGTGGCAAGGTCGGTATCGCCTTCGACGTTGTCAATCTGTTGGGCGATCCTTTCCCGGATTTCCAGTTCGAGGGGCTGTCGCCGGTCGCCGCCGCGTGTGAACCCGATGTCCACATAGGCCGTCATCGTGGCAGCGTCTTGGAGGCGCCCTTCCTTTGCGCCGATCAGTGCGCAGAGCTGGAGTTCGCTTAGGAACCAATAGCCGCCTTCTTCGAACGTCAGTGATAGCGCTTCGTCGGTTTCTGCGTCGGCCTCTTCGCCGTTCAGGATCTTATATGAGGCCAGATTGACCAAGGCGTGCGCTAGTTCGGAGCGATCGGATGTTTGTCGCAACGTTGCGATGGCTTTTACAATCAAGCTAATCGCGGCGCGTAGGTTGCCTTGATTCGCCTTTGCCTCGGCGATATTGATCACGATCAGATTTTCGCGCAGGGGATCTTTAAGCTTGCGCGCAAGCTCTAGTGAACTGGCATAGAGCCGCTCTGCCTCGGCAAAGCGGCACTGCATATGATGCGTCCGACCGAGTTGAAACAGCAGACCAATCCGCGATTTATATTGCTCGGTGCGCTCTATGATGCCGACCGCTTCCTTAATGACGTTTTGCGCTGCGTCATGATCGCCCAAATGGGTCAGGCAATCGCCTATCAAGCTGAGCGTGCGGGCTAGGCCGATCGCGTCACCGGATTGGCGGTAAAGGGCTTCCGACCGATTGAGATAGTTCAGGGCCAACGGCCGGTCTGTCGTGTGCCAGATGCCACCGGCGCGGCGCAGTACGAGGGCAGCTTCGTTGGCCGGGGCGGCACCATCCACCAAGGCAGCGGCACGGTCTAGATAATTCCGGCCGACGGTGAATCCGCCGAAATG
>JAXDMU010000280.1:0-8369 GCA_034665905.1 Aliidongia sp.
CTCGGCATCGGGCACGCCCATCTGGGCCGGTGAGTTGCGGAAGAAATCCGCGGCGGCCGGTGACGGCGCATTGATTGACGCCGGACCAAGTGAAGCCGGGTTGGCTGGCGGTGCCGCGCCGGGCGGCGCCGAGATCTGCGAGGCCGGCGCCAACGGCGATGGCGTGGACGCCAGCGACCCGCTGCCGATTGCGGCGCGCAGATTATCGATGCTGGCATTGATCGCGACCAACCGGTCAAGCTGGGCGCGCAGCAGGCCGGGCACATCGTCCGGTGTGGCCGGTTGCGGCGCGGACGGCGCCGCGGCGATCGGCGCGACACGATCAGCCGGCAGGCCGGCGCGATCGGTTGCCGCGCGATTGAGGGCAGCGGGATCGACTGCCGGCGGCGCTGCGCCCTGCGGGGCTTGCGGTACCGGTGCCACCCGTTCGGACGGCACGCCGGCACGATCGGCGGCAGCGCGGTTGAGCGCCGCCGGATCGACGGATGTCGGCGCGGGCGCACCGGCGGTAGCAGACCGTTCCGGCGGCAGTGCCGCCGCGTTCGCCGCAGGCTGCGGCGCGGCCGATGCCGCGGGGATCGGCGCGACCCGATCTGCGGCCAAGCCGGCTCGATCGGCTGCCGCACGATTGAGCGAGGCCGGATCGACGGCCGGCGGCGCGACGGCAGGGTGGGCTTGAGGTACGGGTGCCGCCCGTTCGGACGGCACGCCGGCCCGGTCGGCCGCAGCGCGATTGAGCGCGGCCGGATCGACGGCCGGCGGCGCGACGGCAGGGTGGACTTGAGGTACGGGTGCCAGCCGTTCGGACGGCACGCCGGCCCGGTCGGCCGCGGCGCGATTGAGCGCAGCCGGATCGACGGGTGCCGGAGATGATGGTGAAGCGGCGGGAGCCGACCGTTCCGGTGGCGCAGTCACCGCGTTCGCCGCAGGCTGCTGCGCGGCCGGTGCCGCCGGCAAGCCGGCGCGATCGGCGGCAACACGATTGAGGGCAGAGGGATCGACGGCCGGCGGCGCGACGGCCGCAGCGGCTTGCGGTACGGGTGAAGCCCGATCGGCCGACACGCCGGCACGATCAGATGCCGCGCGATTGAGCGCCACGGGATCGACTGCCTGCGGCGATTGTTGCGCTTGTGCTTGCGGCAAGGTGCCGAGGATTCGATCATATTCTGCTCGGCGCGCCTGTTTTTCCTGATCGGTCAAGCCGCTGCCGAACAGGCCGCCGTGACTAAACGCCCCCGTGATGACACCCAGACCACGCTGCTGCTCATCGACGCCGCCCATCATACCAAAGGCAGCGCTCTCTTGGTTCTCGCGCGCACTCTTGTGATCCAGCGCTTGCTTCCAGCGATCGAAACCAGTCGTGTCAGAACCGAAGCGCGCTTGCGCCTCCCGCAGGATCTTGTTGCGCGCAAAGCCTTCGTCCGGCAGGCCCGTTCCTGCCGCAACCTTATCGACTGTCAGATCGCCTTGTTCAGCAAAATGGCTTTGAATTTTCGGTACCATAGTAGCCATATCTAAGGCGGCGATACCTGCGCCGACTTTCAATGGCTTCGTGGACAAATTCGGCGACCCCGCCGTAGCCGTAGCCGCGGCCGCGGCCGTGGCAGCAGCAGCAGCAGCAGAGGCGCGCATGGCGCCGAATGAGGTGGAGACCTTGGCGATAGTGCCGACCAAGCCGACCAGCGTCGCGACGATCCGCAGTGCCCAGGTGCCTACTATGAAAATCATGACGTCTTCGGCGATGTTCTTGAGCCCGCCGAGCGCCTCGACCACGCTCCAGACGCCGCCACCGAAATCGACAGCACCTTTGGCCACGCGCTCCCAATTGACGTTGGCCAGGAATTCCCCAAGCTGGCGAACGCCATTCGCGATGGCGTCGATCAGCCGCTTCGCTTCTGGGCTTTGCGAGATCCAGTCGGCAAAGCGGTTGATCAGCGGCGTCAAGACCGGTTCGAGCTTTTCGCTCAGTGCGAAGCCGAAGCCGGCGGCGGCCAGGCTGAGCCCGGCCATGGATTCGCGCATGCGGTTGGACGCATCGACGCCGGCCTGATTCATCACGCCGAAGCGCCGCGCCTTGGCCTCGTATTCGGCCATGCCCGCCGAGCCTTTGCGCAGCAGCGGCAGCAGATCTTCGGCAGCGCCGCCGAACAATGCGGTGGCGATCGAGGCCTGCGCGGTCGGGTCCTTGATGGCGGCGATCTTGTCGGCGAGCTGCGGCATGACATCGGCCGCCTTGCGGGCGCGGCCGGCGCTGTCCGTCGTCGCGATGCCGAACCGGTTCATCAACACCGTAGCTTCGGCGTTGCGCCCGCCGGCCACATCGAACAGGGTCTGGCCCAGGGTTTTGAGGCCGCTATCCATCCCGGCGGCGCTGGAGCCCGCCAGACGGGCCGCCCCTTCCAGACCGTGCAGCCGATCGGCGGTGATGCCGATGCGTTGCGCGGTGAAGCCGAGCTTGCTGCCGAATTCGTCCCATTCGGTCACCAGCTTCGCCATGCCGGCGACGCTGGCGGCACTGGTGATTGCGGCCAGCGGGGTCACGATGCGGCCCAATGAGCGGAACGCATCGAGGCCGGCGCTGCCCAATTCCCGCACGCGCTTGGAAATACCGTCAAGGCCGGAATTGGTCCGGAACGCGCCCCATTGCTTCTGGAGGCGATCGACCGGCGCATTCATTTGCGTCAGTCGCTTGTTGATCTTGTCGAGTTGCTCGCTGGCCCGATCGACCGCCGAAATGGTGAAGGCGATAACAGGTGCGCCCATCTATGCCTCCCTCATTTCGACTTGGTTAGTTTGTGTGCGTCGCGCGTCCATTTGAGCAGGCGCGAGATCGGCATGGCTTCGGCGTCGAATGCGCCCCAGCCGAAGAATTTGGTGATCGGCGCGATCAGGTCTGGCCAGTTTTCCGGCCAGCGAGCAGAAAATTTTCCAGATACTCGTAAGCCTCGATATGCGCGCTGATCGGCAGGCTTTCGATGACCGGGATCGACAGGCCGGAGACGCTGGCGATCAGCGCGATTTCGGACAGGCGCTTTTCGGCGAGGCCGAAATTGCCGCGCAGATAGGATTCGGACTTTTTGACTTCGCCACCGGTCGGCTCGCGCAGGAAGATGCTGCTGTGGTTGATTCCGCCGACCGTGACCGCTTCATCCAGCTGGATCAGAAGTTCGTCCGGCACGTCCGGATCGGGCATCCACCCGTCCGGCCGCTTGGAATTGGCAAAGGCTTGCACGAAGGTTGCCGCCTCTTCCAGCTTGCGGTACGGCAATTCCTCGGCCTGCTTGAAATCGATCCTGGCGCACTTCGCGACCAGCTCGATCTGATAGGAGCGCAATTCGGCCTGGCCGAAGCCGCTGCGCAGATGACGCTCGCACGATCGGACCATGCCGGTCAGCGGCTCATGCAGCGTGAGTTGCGTGATTTCGCGACCTTTCGGGCCGATCGGCCGGTCGAGGTCGAGGATCAGTTCGCGCGCGCTCATGCTGCTGACTCCACGATCGAGCCCTGGAAGCCCTCGAATTTGACCGAGAACTTTCCTTCAGCGGTATCGACCTCCTCGCTTTCGGTACACCACAGACCGTCGCCGGAGACGCTTTTGCCATTCGCCAGGATGGCGGTGACAGTGACCGAGGTCATGGCGTTAAACGCGGCGACGGTCATCGAGTTCGCATCGCGCAGGCTGGCCGAAATCGACGGCGCGACCGGCTTTTCACTGTAACCGTGAACGGCGTCCTGCCCCTCTAAAGTCTCCCGTTTGACATGATTGACGAAGTATTTCAGATCCGCAGCCAGATCATAGGGTTGACCATGGATTTCGATGGTGCCAATACCGCCGCGGCGGTTTTCAATATTGCTCATTATTACCTCACTTTTCGGCCAGGCCGCTCGGCATAGCCTTAAGACAAATCGGTATTCAGGCCGTTACGCCGCCTGAAGCTGGATCAGCATGGCGATGTCTTCCAACTGGGCTGACGGCGCCATCGGCAGGACGAGCTTGACGACGCCGCCACCGGCGTTTTGCGCGCGCAAATTGGCCGCGAAAAACGCGTAGTTCTGGGCCAGCCCCTGATCGCAGTAGGTCTTGTATTTCGCCGCGACGGCTTTGCCGATTAGGCGACGCGTAAAAACTACCGCTTCAAGATGGCGCTCTTGGCGATATGGTATAGTTCCACTCTGGATGAAATGCGTGGCCCTTGATATTGAGGGTTTTCATCTCCGCATCGCTGACCTTGATGCCCTTCGGGTAGCTGCGGGTATCCAGTTCGCATTTCACTGTCAGGCCGGTCGTGGTCGTGGTGGCAGCGATCAGTTCGACCACTGTTTCGCGGCTGGTCAAGGGTTTCCCTCGCCAAGTCTGGGTGATGTGGCAGAACAACCGGTGCTCGATCTTGTTCCACTTGGATGTCCCTGGGGGATAGTGGCAGACCTGAAGCGTCAGGCCGGTTTCGTCAGCCAGGTTTTGCAGTTCAACCTTGAACAGGCGCACGCGTGAACCGTTGGAACCACCGCCATCTGCCGTGATCATCAACTGGTTCATGCCGGGATAACGCTCGCGGCCCATCACGTCCAGCCAGCGCCGGATCGAATTGACCGCGAATT
This sequence comes from Aliidongia sp., assembly GCA_034665905.1. GTDB lineage: Bacteria > Pseudomonadota > Alphaproteobacteria > ATCC43930 > CGMCC-115725 > JAXDMU01. The sequence continues at coordinate 4,600 of JAXDMU010000280.1, forward strand.
GTGCGGTATCGTTATCGATCCCGACACTGACGCAACCCGTATTGGCCGCGATGTCGTAAACGCCATAAGGCACGGCTTTACCGAGATCCTTGTCAACGAAGTCATGCACATTGACCAGATCCGGGCAACCCGCCGGCCGATAATCGCTTCCGCCGTTCTTGTAGGAACCGACCAATTCTTTCTTCTTTGTGTCGATAGAGATCACCGGCTGTCCGGCTGCCTGCATCGCCAGCACCGCTGTGTTGATGTGCTCAAACTGAGCGTTGCGATCGGGATTGTGGCTGCCTTCCAGCGTCTTGCGGTTCACCTGCCGGCTGTATTTCAGCAAGCCCAGGAGTTTGGGAATGCTGCTCGCCGAGATCTTGTGCCCCATCTCGCGCAACCCCGCCGCCAGTTTCGCACGGCTCTTCGACACCCATAGCAGCGGACGCATCGGATCGCCCATCGTCGCGGGTTCCAGTAATCGCCTCAGATTTTCCAGCAAAGCCGGGTCTGTCGCGACCAGCGTCGGACTGCCGCCACCAGGCCGTCGAACCGCGCCGCATAACGAGCTTGGCTCGGCCAGATCCTTCAACCCTCGCCCGATCGTGCTACGCGCGATCCCGGTTGCCCTTGACGCGGCGGCGATCCCGCCGTAGCCGGCCGTTTTGGCCTCGGCCGCCGCGAGCAGGCGACGAGACCGTTCGTTCAGATCCTGGTCAACCGCCGTGAACCGTTCGCGAATCGCTGATGTGTCTATCATCCAGACAGTCTATAAGCTTCTTGCCCGCGCCGGAATCCCCCTTGTCAAATCCCCGGCTACGGAAGACCCCCCGAGTCGGTAGTTTTTGTGCGTCGCCTAAGGTATCGAGAGCCAAGATCGGCCTCGCCCGGTGCCGGACAGACGGCACCACAAAACACGGAGAGCCACTATGTCGATTACCCCTGATACCACGCACGACCAGACCGAGACGACGGCACCGAATTGGGCGGCTAATGCCCCCCGTGGCGGCAGGATCGTCATGAACCGAATTCTAAAGGAAAATGCGAACGTTCCGCTGTTCTTCGCCCAGACGCTGATCGCATCCCTTCGCGACGTTGGCTACAACACGACGACCTCGGCCCTTTGCGAGCATGTCGACAACGCCATTGAGGCCGGTGCGCGTGAAATCCGTATCTATTTCCGGCAGAGGGGCCTGAAGGGCCGTTACGAGATCGACGCGGCCGTCTATGACGACGGCCGTGGCATGTCCCCGAACGTGCTGAAAATGGCTACTGCATTCGGCGGCTCGATGAATTTCGGAAATCGAGAAGGTATTGGGCGTTTTGGCATGGGGATGAAAACGGCGGCTCTCAGTATGAGTCCCTTTATGGACCTCTACTCCTGGCAAGAGCCCGGCGCGTTCTACAAAATGACGCTGGATGTGGAGGCGATAGGCAACAATCGCGGCAACTCGGTCGATCTGCCTGACCCCGATCTAATCACCAAGCTACCAGACGAGGTTGCCGGTCTCTTTACCGAAACCATGGTCTTTCCCGACAAGAATGAGCAGGATTTCTTCGCTTCGAACGAGGACAGTCTTCAGGAGCGCCTTGGACACTCCGGCACCATCGTATTCCTGCCAAACTGCGACCGGCTTAGCTTCGCCAAGGCCCAAACGCTGGTGGATCACGCGGTTAAGGAGATGGGTAGAGTCTATCGACGCCTGCTCGCCGGAGGCGTCAGACTGTATGTCAATAATCGGAAAGTTGAGATCTTCGACCCGACATACTGGATGCCGAATGCCCGCCACGCGCGACTTCCTGATCTCACGGTGGTTCAAAGCCGACTCGTTGAAGCCAAGGACGTGTCCATTCCCGTCGCTGGGAATTCGACCGAAACCGCCGTGGCTACCGTGAAACTCTATGCTCTGCCATTCGAGGCATGGTTGCATCTGCCGCGCAAGATCCAGAAGAACGACTTGCGTGTCTTTGACGGCCTAACGGTATCGATTCTTCGGAATGACCGTGAGGTCTATGCCGGCTCTATGCGAGAAATCGTTCCGAAGCACAGCGTGGCGAACTGGTATCGCGTTCAGATCGACTTTCCCGGAACGCTTGACGAAGCCTTCGGCGTGGCCGCCAACAAGCAGGGGATTCGTCCCAAGGGTTATGTTCATGAAGCTATAAAAAAGGCGATCGGCGAACAGATTGCGGGGATCGCTGAAGAAATCAAGCGTTTTCAGAGTAAGCAGGCATCGGCGAAGCTGCTGGCCGGCCGCAGTGCGGCAGAAAGCAAAGCGAGCGACAACGATGGCTTCCAGATGAAGCCGCTATCCGTGGAAAATCTCTCCCCGGAAGAGGAAACGCACCGAGACGAAAATCTGCGCGGTCTCGCTCTTACTCTAAAGCGGGAAGGTGAAACTGACGAACAGGCGTTCGAACGGGTAAAGGGATCGAAATACGTTATCACGTTCAAGCATGATGATTATTGGCCATTCTATCATGTCGATCATCGCTTCGGCCGCGTCATCATGACCATAAACACGGCGCATCCGTTTTTCACCAAGCTTTACGAGCCCCTGAAGAAGGGCCTTGTGACTGCCGTGATCGGGGAGGAAGACGAGGTCGGTGAACCACCCGCCACGACAGCGGTATTGGATGGTCCGATCATCGCCTTGGACCTGCTCCTGCTATCTCTTGCACGGACGCAAAGCGTGCTATCATACAACAATGAGGACGCACGAAGGATGCTCGAAGGATTTCGGAAGGAGTGGTCCGACTCCTACCGAGTACAGTTAGCTGACTGAATTCGGCTTGCGGCGCCACAGATAGTGGCGCCGCATAAGCCTTGCAATTCTGGGTTATTCCTATAAGCTTACTCTTCGATTGGCGGTCTGCCATCAGGCCCGGATCACTTCTGACCAAGCACAGCGTCTTGCTCAGCGGTTGTCCGGCATCGGTTTGGTGCAGATTCGTCGACCGTTACGTCGCCCCGCAGGTCACAGCGACCTGCACAGACAGAGGACTGACATCATGGCGGACCTTCCGCACCCGTGGGATTTGTATGCGCGTCTCCAAAGTAGCCTGTGGCACGAACGCCGCGTGGATGATCGCAGTTGGGGAAATGAGGCTGGGATGACTCACATCCTGAACTCGCCAGCAGGCTGCCCTCCCACCCAACATGAAGTTAAGCGGGTCGTCGCCACCACCCGTCGGCGGGAGCGCTACCGTGATAGCCGGCGGACACCAATGCCCGAGGATGTAGCCACCCCCCATCCAGAATGCGGCTTACATGCTCGTCACGAACTCGCAACCATCCAAAGCAACCTTGACGACCGCGATTGGAAACTCTTGACCGCGGCAGCGATCGGGTTCGATTACAAAGAAATCAGTCGGACTAGGTCTACGCCGCAAGGCGCCTTAAGAGTGAGGGTTTCCCGGCTACGCCGAGAGCTCGCGACGTTAATAGGCGCCTGAGTCGGTACCGTAATGGGCTAGCTGTCGGGTTTCACCCGACGGCTAGTAACCCGGTTCCTACAGCGATCTCAGACCACATCACCTGAAAGCATCTCTGATCTCGTTTGGCCGCTTGGCGATGGCTTGCAGATAGGCCGAGGCCGGGGCGTCGGGCTGACGGCGGCCCTGTTCCCAATTTTTCAGCGTCGCCAGCGGAATACGATAAGCCGAGGAAAATTCACCCTGCGACATGTTCAGATGCCGCCGGATTGCCCTGACATCAGGCACCTCGACCACCCGCACCTGTGCGCTATCGGCCTTACCTTCGGCGTGTTCAGCCGCTTCCGTGAGAC
>JAXDMU010000281.1:0-2676 GCA_034665905.1 Aliidongia sp.
GCGGTCGATCAGCGCTTCATCTTCCGTGGTGAAGCGGTAATCGAGCGCGTCGAGATTTTCCCGCCACTGCGCCTCGGTCCGCGGCCCGGCAATCGCCGCGGTCACCAGACGGTTGTTCAGCACCCAGCCGAACGCGAACTGGCCGGCGGTGATGCCGCGCGCCTCGGCATGGTGTCGGATCGTCTGGGCCAGTTCGAGGGTTTCGGGGCGCCATTCGGTCTCGTGGATCCGCTTGTCGCCGCGTCCGGCACGGGTGTCGGCCGGTGGCGGGGCGGCCGGATCGTATTTCCCGGTCAGCACGCCGCGCGCCAGCGGGCTATAGGCCACGACGCCGACGCCGTAATGGGCGCATGCCGTCAGATGTTCGGCCTCGGGCACGCGATAGGTCGCGTTGTAGCAGGGCTGGCTCGCCGCCGGGCGGTCGATCCCGGCCTGATCGGCCAGCCATGCCGCCTCGCCGACGCGCCAGCCGCGATAATTCGAGACGCCGAAATAGCGGATCTTGCCCTGGCGGACCAGATCGGCCATCGCATGCACGGTTTCGGCCAGCGGCGTGTCGTGATCCTCGCGATGCAGATAATAGAGGTCGATGTAATCGGTGCCGAGCCGCTTCAGGCTGGCCTCGACCGCATTCATGACGCGCGCGCGCGACAGGCCGCGCTGCGATGGCCCCGGCCCGACGGGGTTGCCGAGCTTGGTCGCGATGATCCAGCGGTCGCGCTCGCCGGCGACGGCGCGGCCGACCACCTCTTCCGAGCGGCCTTCATTGTAGACATCGGCCGTATCGAGGAAATTGACGCCGCGCTCGCGCGCTTCGCCGATCATGCGGCGCGCGGTCGGCTCGTCGGTTTGGCCGCCGAACATCATGGTGCCGAGCACGATCGGCGAGATTTTGACGCCGCTTCGGCCGAGATTGCGATATTCCATGACCCGGCTCCTGCTCCCGCTGCCGCACCTCCCGAAATGGACAAGTTTCAGGAGGTCGCGTAAAATTGATTTCATAACCGATACAGTGATCGAGTACCATTCCATTGCTATCGGTCAAGGAGAGTTTCCGGTGTCAGCCGCAAGTCGGGCCGCGAGGTGCTGCCTCTATTTGTCCGTCTTCCTGCCGATGGCGGGCGCGGCGGCCCATGCCGATGATTTTCCGCCCGATCTCGTGGTGTTCTGCGAGCCGACTCTGCGGCCGGTGCTGGTCGAGATCGGCGGCCTGTGGCAAAGCCGCACCGGCACGCCGGTGCGCGTCATCGCGGCTCCGACGCTGCTGCTGATCGAACAGTTGTCCCATCATATCCGCAGTGACCTGATCGTGGCGCAAGGCGATCCGGCGCAGGCGACCGAGCGGCAGCTCATCAAGCCGGAAACCCGCTTCGATGCCTGGCGCAACCGACTGGTCGTGGCGCAAAAGGTTGGACAGCCGGCGAATTCCTGGCCTGCGGCACTGCGCGAAGGGACCGGTCGGATCGCGCTGGTCGATGTGGCGTTGGCGGCCGAAGGCAGCGCGACGCAGAAGGCGCTGGAGGCGGCCGGTCTTCAGGACGCGACGGCCGGGCGGACCATCGGCACCGCGGACACGGAAGAGGCGGCGTTTCTGCTCGCCACGGGTGCCGCCCGCTTCGCGGTGATCGAGGCGACCGATCTCGCGGCCGATCCGACGCTCGCATCGGCCGGCATGCCCGACGCCGAAACCTATCTGCCGATCCGCTACTGGATCGCCCAGACCAGCGCCGCGGTCAGTCCGGACACGGCCAAATTCGAAGCCTTCCTGCGCGACAAGCCGGCGCAGGAGATCGCCCGTCGCAACGGGCTGGAGGTGTTGCCATGACCGCGCCCGCATCAATGCTGCATCCGCTCAGCCGCAGGATCATGCACTGGCTGAACGCGCTGGCGATTCTGATCATGATCGGCAGCGGCTGGCGCATCTATAATGCCTATGCCGCTCTGCCGATCGATTTCGGCTTTCCGCTCTCCATCACGCTGGGCGGCAACATCTATAAATCCGAGGCGCTCAGCAACGAGGACGGCCTCGCGAATGCCCTGCTCTGGCATTTCGGGGCGATGTGGCTGCTGGTGCTGAATTATGCCTCATATCTGATCGTGGGCGTGGCGTCCGGCCATTTCCGGCGCGACTTCCTGCCGCTCACGCCGCGGGCACTTTTCCGCGATTTCCTTGATGCGCTGCGCTTTCGGCTTGGTCACGACCTCGCCCATTACAACGCCGTGCAGAAGGCGTTCTATTGGGGCGTGCTCGGCGCCATTCTGGTCACGATCCTGTCCGGCCTCAGCATCTGGAAGCCGGTGCAATTCCAGGAATTGACGTGGGTGTTCGGCGGCTACGAGACGGCGCGTGTCGTGCATTTCTTCGGGATGGCGGCGATCGTCGGGTTCCTTGTCGTGCATATCGCACTGACCATCCTGGTGCCCCAGACACTGGTCGCGATGATCACCGGACGCACCTGGAGGGGTTGGTCATGATCATCGAACGCAAAAAGCTGGTCGCGGCGATCGAGCGACGCGTCTTCCTGCGCCAGGGCCTGAGCCTCGGCGCCCTCACCCTGCTGTCGGGGTGCGACATCTCGGATCAGGATGCGGTGCAGAACGTTCTGAAGATCATGTCGCGCTGGAACGACCGGGCGCAGGCGTTGTTGTTCAACCGGCAAAGGCTGGCGCCGACTT
>JAXDMU010000282.1:0-2537 GCA_034665905.1 Aliidongia sp.
CCCGCCGTGCCGAAATCGACCCAGAACACCGTCATCGGCAGCAGCCCGATCAGGCTGCCCCAGACATAATCGCCGAGCGAAATATCGGTGAGCGCGAAGGCGTAATTGACCGGCGTGTGTGGCATCGGCAGCATCCGGACCAGCGCCACGCCGCGCCAGCCGCCGCCGTCGAGCTGCTTTTTGACGCGCGCGAGCCAGGCGAGGCCGCGCTTGCCGTCGACGGCAAACAGCCCCCGGTGCAGATAGCGCATGAGGACGAAGCAGACGATCGAGCCGGCCAGCGCGCCGATCGTGGCGAGCGCGATCCCGGCCCACAGGCCGAAGATCAGCCCCGCGGTGATCGCCAGGAACGTCCGCGGGATGAAGACGAGACTGACGACAATATGGGCCAGCACGAACACCACGGGCGCCCAGGGATTGTCGGCCAGGATCGCCTGAAAATTGACCGTCTGGAACTGCGCCCGGTCGGCATAGGCGACCGCACCGATGGTGATGACGAGCGCCAGGGCGAGCAGGCGCAGCAGGGCAGGGCGCACGATGTCAGACGGCCGGGTCGGGCGAGGCGAGGCGTTCCGCCATTTCGTCGAGCAGCACCGGGCGCTTGGCGCGGCGTTGCAGCCACATCACGCCGAAAATGTCGCTGATGCCGACCCACAGCCGATCAAAGGTGCCGTAATTCGAAATGCCGCGCGCGCGCGGTCGGTGATTGACCTTGACCGAAACGACCCGGCCGCCGGCCCGCAGCACGAGCGCCGGCAGAAAGCGGTGCATATGGTCGAAATAGGGCAGTTCCAGGAACATCGCGCGCTCGAACAGCTTCAAGCCGCACCCGGTATCGGGTGTGGCATCGCCCAGCAGCCGGGCACGCACGCCATTGGCCAGCCGCGAGGACAGGCGCTTGATCGCCGTATCCTTGCGCCGGGCGCGCCAGCCGGCATAAAGCTGGGCCGGCTGACCGGCGCCGGCGAGCCGCCAGAGTTCCGGAATATCGGCCGGGTCGTTCTGCCCGTCGCCGTCGAGCGTCGCGATCCAGCGCCCGCGCGCCGCCTTGACGCCGCTACGCACCGCCGTGCTCTGACCGCAGCTTTGCTGATGGCGCACCAGACGCAAGGCGGCGTCGGTCGCCTGAAGCGCCCGGATGCGCTCGACCGTGTCGTCGGCGCTACCGTCATCGACATAGACGATTTCGAAATCGGCGATCCGATCGAGCGCCGCGTGGATCTCGGCAACCAGCGGTGCGATATTCTCGGCTTCGTTCTTGACCGGGATGACGACGGATAGCTCCAACGGATCCAACTTGACGCTAGGGGGGCCGCACAGGCGACGGGAGCGGGGCCATTAGCACATTCGAGCGGCCCCGACCACGCTCCCACAACGATATGCGGCATGCGTCACCTCGTGCCGACCCACCGGACCTGCCAGACCCGCTGCCCGACATCGTCGGCGATCAGCAGGCTGCCGTCTTTTGCGGTGGCGAGGCCGACCGGCCGGCCCCAGACTTTCGCAGGATTGCTGCCGTCGATCCAAAAACCGGTCAGGAAATTCTCGTAACCGCCGCCCGGCTTGCCGTCCTTGAAATGCACGCGCACCACCTTGTAGCCGGTCGGCACGCTCGAATTCCACGAGCCATGGAGCGAAACGAAGGCATCACCGCGATATTCCGCCGGAAACTGTGTGCCCTCATAGAATTCGAGCCCGAGCGGGGCCGAATGGGGCTGAAACAACAGGTCCGGAACAATCGCTTTGGCGACAAGTTCGGGGCGCTTGTCGCCGAGCGGCCCCGGCTGCTTGTTCTTGCCGATATAGGAATAGGGCCAGCCATAGAAGCCGCCATCGGCGACGCTGGTCAGATAGTCGGGCACAAGGCCGTCGCCCAGCCCGTCGCGCTCATTGACCACGGCGAACAATTTATCCGAACCGGGGTAGAACCGGATGCCGACCGGATTGCGCAAACCGGTCGCGAAGATCCGGCCCGGCCCGCCCTTGGCGTCGAATTCCTTGATCGTGGCGAAGGGCTGCGGATCTTCCTCAATGTTGTTCTCCGAGCCGATCGAGACATAGAAATGCCGGCCGTCGGGGGCGAAGGCGAGGTTGCGCGTGACATGGCCGCCCGCGTAATGGCCGAGCGCATCGTTGGACGTGACCTGCTCGGCCGGTCCCGCCGTGCCGTCCTGCGGATTCCAACGATAGCGCCAGACCGCCTTGGTGTCGCCGACATAGACGAAGCCGTCATGAAACTCGATGCCGTGCGGACGGGCGAGCCCGGCGGCGAAGACGAAACGCTTGGTCGCGTGCCCGGTGCCGCCCTCGTCACGCAGGACCGTGATCTTGCCGGCCTTGAGTTCCGCGACCAGCACATCGCCGTTGGGCATCACATCGAGATAGCGCGCATGGGTCAGCCCGTCGGCGAAGACCGATACGGCGAAGCCCGGCGGCACATGGGGGAGCGCCCCCTCGGGCCGCGGCGCCGTCTCGGACTCGTTGCCAACGGCGGTATCCTCGGCCGGCGCCGGCAGTGCGGCGGACGAGATCGCGAA
>JAXDMU010000283.1:0-7370 GCA_034665905.1 Aliidongia sp.
TGCCGGCCAGCATCAGATCGTTGAAATGGCCCAGATGCCCGATGCGGAAGACCCGGCCCTTGACCTTGCCCAGGCCTTGGCCGAGCGACATGTCGAAGCGCTCAAGGATGATCTTGCGCAGGCGGTCGGCGTCGTGACCGTCCGGCATGATGACGCCGGTCAGCACGGGCGACATCTCGGATTCTTTCGCGGCCAGCACCTCAAGACCCCAACCGCGCACCGCGCGCCGCGTCGCTTCGCCATGGCGGCGGTGGCGCGCAAAGACATTCGCCAGCCCCTCTTCCGCCAGCATCGCCAGCGCTTCCTGAAGGCCATAGAGCAGGTTGGTCGCGGGCGTGTAGGGGAAAAACCCGGTCGCGTTCGGCGTCAGCATCTCGTCCCAGCGCCAATAGGACCGCGGCAGCTTGGCATCGCGCGAGGCCACGAGCGCCTTGTCCGAAATGGCGTTGAATCCCAGGCCCGGCGGCAGCATCAGCCCCTTTTGGGAGCCCGAGACGGTGACATCGACACCCCAGGCCTCGTGGCGATACTCGACCGAACCCAGGCCCGAAATGGTATCGACCAGCAGCAGCGCCGGGTGCGACACCGCGTCGAGGGCACGCCGCACGGCGGGAATATCGCTGGTGACGCCCGTCGAGGTTTCGTTATGCACCACCATCACGGCCTTGATCGCATGCGCGCGATCCTCGGCCAACCGCGCCTTGATCGCGGCGGCATCGACACCGTGGCGCCAATCGCCCGGCAGATACTCGACGACGATCCCCAGCCGCTCGGCGATCGACCGCCACAAAGCGGCGAAATGCCCGGTCTCGACCATCAGCACCCGATCACCAGACGACAGCGTATTGACGATCGCCGCCTCCCACGCACCGGTGCCCGAAGACGGGTAGATGATGACCGGCCCGCTCGTCTGGAACACCGCCCGACACCCTTCCAACACGGAGCGGCCGAGCACCTGGAATTCCGGCCCGCGATGATCGATCACAGGCCGATCCATGGCGCGCAGCACCCGATCCGGCACATGGCTCGGGCCGGGGATTTGCAGGAAATGGCGTCCGGTATGTAGCGTCACGGGTGGTTCTCCTCTGCATCGGGGATGGGTATATAGTCCCATAACCCAGGCGGGGGGAACAGCGGCGTTATCGCGCGCCGGTACGGCGTTGGTGCGGTAGCGGCCAGCCGATATCGCGTAAAGCACTTGTGACATGGGCTGCGCAGCGAACCAGTGCGCAGACCGGCCGGATGATTTCCCCGGAGAGTTCGGCCCGTTTCTGCGGGAGTGCGGCGATAGCAATCTGGTCTGGCATGATCGGCTAAATGTGGTAGGATTACAACCGATCTGGAAGGTATGTTGTGGTGGCGGGTGCTACATAATGCCAGATCTGCTCGAAATTGAAGGAGATTCCATGTCCAAGCTCACCCTCGCCCAGGCATCGCTCATCACCGATGCCGCCCTGGCCGAAGGCCGCAAGCGCAAGCTGCTGCCGCTGACCGTGGCGGTGCTTGATGCCGGCGGCCACCTCGTGGCCCTGAAGCGCGACGATGGCGCCAGCCTGATCCGCCCGCAACTGGCGACCGCCAAGGCGTGGGGCACGCTCGGCATGGGCTTCGGCAGCCGCGAACTGAGCCGCCGCGCCCAGGCCAACCCCGTGTTCTTCAACACGCTGACCGCGCTGGCCGACGGCAACATGGTGCCGGTTCATGGCGGCGTGCTGATCCGCGACGGCGAGGGCAGCATCATCGGCGCGGTCGGGATCAGCGGCGATGTCTCGGACGCGGACGAAGCCTGCGCGCTGGCCGGCATCGAAGCGGCCGGGCTGACCGGCGACGCCGGCTGACAGTTCAGGCGGCGGCGGTGCGCTGGGTCGCACCGCCGCCGTGATTCACTGTGGGTTGATTACAGCCCCCGGAGTCCAACAACTCATTTGAGGCCCGGTGTCAGGCCGACGCCAAAACTTCACCTTATCCACGCCCGTAACCTCCAGGCGATAAGGTACAAGGTGTATATTATCCTGCGACGAAAGCTTGGTGCGGCCGGTTTCGACGTCCTCGGATCCCTCGCAACCGAGCAAATCGACCGTCAACATCGTCGCACCTTTATGCGCCATTCTGACAGCATCGCCCCCAGCAAGTTCCCACGAGAGGCGCGGTTGGGTCTGCCAGACGATATTCCAGACTCAGTCAATAGGTTTTATCCTATTTTTGATAAAGAGACATTCACCCCATAAACACCCCCCTTCGATCGCCGAAGGGCGCAGAATTTCCCCGATGCTGGCCAGCAGCGTGGGCGCTTGACCCCCATCGCCACCATCCGCATGGTGACAGCGTAAATGAAGGAGCCACAGCGGCATGAGCAATTGGGTCAGGATCGCGGATGCGGCGGATTTCGCCGATGGCGATGTGCGGGCGGTCGAGTATGATGGGGCGGCACTGGCGGTCTATCGGGTGGAGGATCGGTTTTTTGCGACCGACAATATCTGTACCCACGCCTACGCGCAGCTTTCGGACGGGTTTCTCGACGATTGCACGATTGAATGCCCGCTGCACGCCGGCCGCTTCGATATCCGCACCGGCAAGGCGCTGGGTGGGCCGGTGACGCAGGATCTGCGCAGCTATCCGGTCAAAATCGAAAATGGTGCCGTGCTGATCGATCTGGCGTAAAGATTTTTCCCCGGCCCGGCGCGACACTGGCCGGCTCCGCCCGTTAATGAGTGGACATTCCGGCCGGAACGGCCATAGAGATGGGGGCGTGCCGTGCGCCCTGTAGTACCGAACGGGGCGGCCGGCGCCGCGTCGCTGATGGTTGGTTTCATATGAATCTGTTTAGCTATTTTCGGACGGAAATCGTGGCGGTGCTAAACCGCCTGGAGGCCGAGGGGCGGCTGCCGCCGGGGCTCGATTTCAGCCGGATCACGGTCGAGCCGCCGCGCGATCCCGCGCATGGCGATATCTCGACCAACGCCGCCCTGGTGCTGTCCAAGCCGGCCGGCATGACGCCGCGTGCCGTGGCCGAGTTGCTGGCGGCCGCGCTGGACGGTCATGAGGCGGTCACGGCCAGCATGATCGCCGGCCCCGGCTTCGTGAATTGGTGGCTGTCCGACCGGTTCTGGCAAGCGCGGCTGCGCGACGTGCTCGAAGCCGGCCCGCATTACGGCGATTCGACGCTGGGCGTCGGACGGGCGGTCAATGTCGAATATGTCTCGGCCAACCCGACCGGGCCGATGCATGTCGGCCACGCGCGGGGCGCCGTGTTCGGCGATGTGCTGGCCAATCTGCTGGTCAAGGCCGGATTTTCGGTGTGCCGCGAATATTACATCAACGATGCCGGCGCCCAGGTCGATGTGCTGGCCCGCTCGGCCCATCTGCGTTATCGCGAGGCGCTGGGCGAGGCGATCGGCGAGATCCCGGCCGGGCTCTATCCCGGTGATTACCTGAAGCCGGTCGGCACCGCCTTGGCGGAGCGCTTCGGCACGAGTTTGCGCGGCCAGCCCGAGGCCGAATGGCTGCCGATCGTCAAGCCGCTGGCGATCGACGCGATGATGGCGATGATCCGCGCCGATCTCGCCTTGCTGGGCGTGCGGCACGATGTTTTCACCTCGGAACGCACGCTGCATGAGTCGGGCGCGATCGATCGCGCACTCGACACGCTGACCACAGCCGGCCTGATCTATATCGGCGTGCTCGACCCGCCCAAGGGCAAACCGCCCGAGGATTGGGAGTCGCGCCCGCAGACCCTGTTCCGGGCGACTCAATTCGGCGACGACACCGACCGCGCGCTGAAGAAATCCGACGGTAGCTGGACCTATTTCGCCGCCGATATCGCCTATCACCTGGATAAATACCGGCGCGGCTTTGCCGAGCAGATCCTCGTGCTGGGCGCCGACCATGGCGGCTATGTCAAGCGCATGCGCGCAGCGGTCGCCGCGATCACCGAGGGTAAGGGCGCGCTCGACGTCAAGATCTGCCAGTTGGTCAATCTGTTCGAGAATGGCCAGCCGGTCAAAATGTCGAAGCGGGCCGGCACCTTCGTCACGCTGGCCGAGGTCGTGGAAGAGGTCGGCAAGGACATCGTCCGCTTCATGATGCTGACGCGCAAAAACGATCAGGCGCTGGATTTCGATTTCGCCAAAGTACGCGAGCAATCGCGCGACAACGCCGTCTGGTACGTCCAATATGCCCATGCGCGTGCCCAATCGGTGCTGCGCCACGCCCAGACCGAACTTGGTGATATCGGCAGTCTGGCGGGCGTCGACCTGGCGCCGCTCGCCGATCCGGCCGAGATCGCGTTGATTCGCCTGCTGGCAAGTTGGCCGCGGATGGTCGAGAGTGCGGCCGACGCCCATGAGCCGCATCGCGTCGCGTTTTATCTATACGAGGTCGCGTCCGGCTTTCATGGGCTGTGGAACAAGGGCAAGGACGATGCCAGCCTGCGCTTCGTCCTGGCCGACGACCGCGGCACGACGCTCGCCCGGCTGGCGCTGGTCCAGGCCGTGGCGTTCATCGTCGCTTCGGGCTTGCAGGTGTTCGGTGTGGAACCGGTGATGGAGATGCGCTGATGGGACCGCGGCTTTATCCCGAGGATTCCGACCCCCAACCGCCGACCGATAATTGGTCGATCGATCTGGACGACCGACCGCTTTATGGCGAAGCGCCGCCGCCGGGCGGCATCGGCCGGTTTCTGCGCCCGCTGTTCTACATCCTCGTCGCGATCGGTTGCGCCGCCGCACTCTGGTACGCCTACACCAAAGGCCGCGAGAACGGCGCGGCGGGCTCCGGCGCTGTGCCGTTGATCCGGGCCGATCCCGCCGCCACCAAGGTCAAACCGGACCAGCCGGGCGGTACCGTCGTGCCCGATCAGGACAAGCTGGTCTACAATCCGAGCCAGCCGAACGCCAAGGTCGAACGGATTCTGCCGCCGCCAGAACAGCCTTTGGCCAAACCGCTGGCCCCGCCGCCCTCGGCCGATGCCTCGGCACCGCTGCCGGTCGAGACGATCGGGCCGACCACCGCGCCCAAGACGGCGCCGTCCAGCCCGACCGCCGCTGTGTTGCCGCCCACGACATCGAGCGGCTCGCTGACCGCGATGTCCTCGACACCGCTGCCTCCGCCGGTGGCGCTCGCACCGGCTCCCGCCCCGCCCGTGAAATCCGCATCGGCCGCCGGCGGCTTTCGCGTTCAGATCGCCGCGACCCGCGACGAGCCGACCGCCCGCACCGAGTGGGAACGGCTGAAAAAGGCCCATGCCGATCTGCTCGGCACCCTGTCACCCACGGTCGTCAAGGCCGATCTCGGCGACAAGGGCGTGTTTTACCGGGTCCAGGCCGGCCCGATCGCGAGCCACGATCAAGCCGACAAACTATGCGGCGCGCTGAAGCCGTTCGCCATCGCGTGCATCATTGTCAAGCCGTGACGCGCCGCCCAAGGCGGTCATCTTCGGTTGCGCCGGCCCGCAGCTAAGCGCGGCCGAACGCAATTTTTTCCGCGCGGTCGATCCGGCCGGCTTCATCCTGTTCCAGCGCAATTGCGTCGATCCCGCACAGGTCGCGGCTTTGGTCGCCGATCTCAAAGCCGCCAGCGGGCGGCCCGATACCCCTGTTCTGATCGATCAGGAAGGCGGGCGCGTGCAGCGGTTGAAGCCGCCGCATTGGCGCGCCGCACCGGCCGGGAACCAATTCGCGCGTCTGGCGCCCGAGATGGGTCTGCGGGCCGCCTGGATCAATGCGCGACTGATCGCGGCCGATCTCGCTTCCCTCGGCATCACGGTGAATTGCACGCCGGTCCTGGATTTGCCGGCACCGGGTTCCCACCAAATCATCGGCGACCGGGCGCTCGGCACCGATCCCGCACGCGTGGCAGCACTGGGCCGCGCCATCATGCAAGGGCTGGCGGCCGGCGGCGTGCTGCCGGTGATCAAGCATTTGCCCGGCCATGGCCGGGCGCTGGTTGACAGTCACGAGCATTGCCCAGTGGTCGATGCCTCGGACGCCGACCTCACCCGCGACATCGAACCCTTTATCGCCCTGAGCGACGCGCCCTTCGCCATGACGGCCCATGTCGTCTTCCCGTGCTGGGACAGATCCCGGTCGGCCACGCTGTCGCCGCGGGTGATCGCCGACATCATCCGCACGCGCATCGGCTTTGCCGGCATTCTCATCACCGACGATGTGAGCATGAAGGCGCTGGGCGGCGGCCTCGCCGAACGTGCGGTGCAGGCGCTCACCGCCGGGTGCGATCTGGCGCTGCATTGCAACGGCGATCCGGACGAAATGGCCGGCATCGCCGAAGCGGTCGGCCCGATGAGCGAAGACGGGCACGCCCGCCTTGCCCATGCGCTGGCCCGCCGCGATACGCCCGAACCGATGGACGCCGCCGCTTTGCTCGGCGAACTGGAGGCCTTGATGGCTGGAGACACCGCATGATCGCGCAGGCGCTGCAACAGGTTACCGTGTGGATTCTGCCGATCCTGTTCGCGGTCACGCTGCATGAGGCGGCGCACGGCTATGTCGCCCGGCTGTGCGGCGATCGTACCGCCGACCGGCTGGGCCGCGTCAGCCTCAACCCGCTGCGCCATGTCGATCCGGTCGGCACGATTCTGGTGCCGGGGCTGGGCGTCTTGACTGGCACCTTTCTGTTCGGCTGGGCCAAGCCGGTGCCGGTCAATTTCAATGCCTTGAACCATCCGCGCCGCGACTCCGTGCTGGTCGCCGCGGCCGGGCCGGGGACGAATATCCTGCTCGCCGCGATCTCGATCGCGCTGTTTCGCGCCGTGCCCTATCTGCCGGACACGGCCATGGTCTGGGCCGCGCACAATTTGGCAAATTCGTTCGAATTGAACCTGATCCTCGCCGTGTTCAACATGCTGCCGCTGCCACCGCTTGATGGCGGGCGGGTCGCCGTCGGCATCCTGCCGAAGCCGCTATCGCGCCAGCTCGCCTCGGTCGAGCCCTATGGCTTCGCGATCATCATGGCGGCGCTATTCCTGCTGCCGATGGTCGGCGAGGCGCTGCATCTCCCTCTCGACCTGTTCCGGCCGCTGGTATTGGGGCCGGCCGATTGGCTGGGCTCGCTGATAAGCTCGGTCATCGGCCCCGTTTGATGGGTCCGGCCGGCGAGGAATTGCTGGTCGATCTCGACGGCTTCGAAGGGCCGATCAGCCTGCTGCTGGCGCTGGCGCGCGAGCAAAAGCTGGATCTGAAGCAGATCTCGATCCTGGCGCTGGCCAATCAATATCTCGCTTTCATCGAACGGGCCGATGCGCTGCGCCTGGATTTGGCCGCCGATTATCTGGTGATGGCGGCGTGGCTCGCCTATCTGAAATCGCGGATGCTGCTGCCCGACCCGCCGCCCGACGACGAACCGTCCGGGGCCGA
>JAXDMU010000284.1:0-3348 GCA_034665905.1 Aliidongia sp.
CAAGGCGATCGTCAGCGAAACGCGCAAACCCTGGATCAATCTCGACGACACGTTCACACCGCTTAAGGACGGCAATTTCATCTGGGGGTCCGAACGCACCGGCTTTCACCATCTCTATCTCTACCGGCCGGATGGCGCACTGATCCGCGCCATCACTCAGGGCGACTGGCCGGTAGCGCTGAGTAGCGGAGCCGGCGCCCATGCGTCGGCGGTCGCGGGCGTCGACGAGGAAAAGGGGCTGGTCTATTTCGTCGCCTCGATCACCGATCCACTGGAGCGGCACCTCTATGTCACCAGCTATCGCACGCCGGGTGAACCGAAGCGGATCACCGCCGGCGAAGGGTGGTGGAGTATCGAAATGGCCCACGACAATGGCAGTTTCGTCGGCACCTACAGCGATCCGAAAACCCCGCCGGAGACCGCACTTTACGCCATCGGCGGCGAGCGCCTGGCCTGGATCGAGGAAAACCGGCTGGCCGAGGGCCATCCCTATTTCCCCTATCTCGACCATAAACCCTATCCGGAATTCGGCACGCTGACCGCCGAGGACGGTCAGATTCTGCATTATTCCCTGACCAAACCGCACGATTTCGATCCGAAGAAGCGCTATCCGGCAATCGTCAGCGTCTATGGCGGGCCGGGCGCCTTGCCCAGCGTGCGCAAAATCTGGTCGGGCGGTACCGACCAGTTGCTGACCCAGGCCGGCTATATCGTCTTTCGCCTGGACAACCGGGGCACGTCCAATCGCGGGCTCAAATTCGAAGCGCCGATTCGCGAGGCGATGGGCGGGCCGGAAGTCCGCGATCAGATTCTTGGCCAGCGCTATCTGGCGTCACTGCCCTTCGTCGATCGCGGGCGGATCGGCGTGATGGGCTGGTCCTATGGCGGCTTCATGACCATCCGCCTGCTGACCGAGCCGGGCGCCGGCTTCGCCGCGGGTGCAGCCGGTGGCCCGCCCTCCGACTGGCGCTTCTACGACACGCATTATACCGAGCGGTATATGGGCGATCCGCGCACCACTGCGGCGGCTTACGATGCCGCCGCTCTGCTGCCCCGCCTGCCCGCTTTGGCCAAGCCCGGCGCACCGCGGCTGCTGCTGCTCCACGGTATGGCCGACGACAATGTCGTGTTCGAAAACTCAACCCGCATCATGGCGGCGCTGCAAGACCAGGCCACGCCGTTCGACCTGATGCTGTTTCCCGGCCAACGCCATGGGGTGAACACGCCGCGCAAGCAGACGCAGCTATGGGAGACCTACCTCGCCTTTTTCCAGCGCATGCTGGGCGGGCCGGCGTAGGGCGGCTTACTCGGCGGCGGTCTTGGCGGTACGATCAAGCCGCCGCGCCGCCGCGGTCGAAAGCGACGGCCAGCAGTTCAGCGACTGCAAATGCTGATAAACCGGGCCGAGCAATCCGTTTTTGCGCCAGCCGAGGAATGTCTTGTCGGGCAACGCCAGAAATTTCGCGGCATCGGCCGCCCAGAAACCAGCGAGCCGGGCCGGCGGGCGCTCGCCGCCGAGCGCAACCAGCGCTTCGTGCTGCGTCAGCAAGCCTGCCGCCTCGAGCGCTTTACCCAGGGCGCGCGTCTCCTCGATCGCCTGATTGTAAGCTTGGCAAAAGCGCAAAATCTCCTGCAACAACGGTGAAAGCGCGCCGTTTTCCAGCAGCGGATCGCCGATCAGCGGGCCGATCCCGGCGCCTTCGGCATCAAGGCAAGCCACCAGCGAACCCGGTTGCCGCGCAGTGAACACCGCGAACGGATAGCAACGCACGTACCACGGGATATGAAACCCCGGCGTCCAGTTGCCGTCGGGCTCAATAAACAGATTCTCGCCCGGCCGATAGCCCAGCACGGCGAGCGGCATCGGCTCCGGCCCGTCGGAAAAGACGATCGGATAGTTGGCGGCCGCCGCGGCAAACTCCTGAAGGGTCAGCGGAACCGCACTCACCCCCTCGGCGAAGCGGTAATTGCGGCCGGCGCGGTCGAGCTTCAGCCCGGCATGCCGGGCCGGATCGATCGGCTCCAAGCGCTTGAACAGCAAGGGTTGCCGCAATGCCGGCTCCGTTCCCGCATCGTTGTCGCTCGCCATATCCGCGCCTCCTTCAACTCCGCGCCAGATCGGCGGGCACGGCAAGTAAGCGCGGCGATGCCGGTGCGTCAAGCGCCCCGGATCGGGTGGATCGCGATCCACCCGCCGGACAGGCAAATCCCGTGCCGTGGCAAGTTTGCCAATGTGGCGAACGCATATCGGCGACCGGCCCGCAAGCCCGGTTTCGCATCGACGCCGGGCGACGCAAGCGCGTATAACCGCGCCCCATGACCCGATCCCGCTCAATGCCAACCATGATTGCGGCGGGCCTGCTGCTCGTCGTGCTCGGCTATGTCGCGCTTTGGTATTTCGAAGCGAGCCGCGTGCGCGCCCAAATCGACCGCTTCCTGGCGGCGCGCGCTGATCATGGCATGGTGATACAAAGCGAAAAGCTGGAGATCGGCGGCTTTCCGTTCCGTCTGGAGGCCGATTTCGGCCAATTGACCGTCGACGGGCTGCCCTACGCCAAACCGGCCCATCTCTCGGCCCGCACCCTCACCGCCCGCGCGCGCCCGTGGAATCCCGGCGTCTGGCGCCTCGAAGCGCCGCTAGGGTTCACGGTCGGGGCCGACGCCAACGGCGCCATGATCATGATCGTGGCCGGCGATGCGCGCGGCCGGGCCGAGGCCGAGTTCGGCGATCCGGGCAGCGTCGTCATCTCGATCGATTGCCACGATTTGTCGCTACAGGCTGCCAAGACACAGGTGACAGCCGGCCACGCCTCGCTTCAGCTGACCTTCCCCGGCAAGCCGCCGGAAGATCACACCTCGCCCTCTCTCACCTTTGCCGCGGTCGTCGATCGTGCCGTGCTGCCGAGCGGTATCGAATCTCAGGACGGTGTGCTCGACCGGTTCTCAGTCAATGGCGTGGTCGAAGGCCCGGTACCCGAGCAGCCGCTGGCGCCGGCCTTGACGGCGTGGCGTGCCGCGGGCGGTTCGGTCGAGCTGCGACAGGTGACGCTCCATTGGGGCGCCGTCGATGTCGCCGGCGACGGCACGCTGACGCTCGATGCCAATTTACAGCCGGAGGCGGCATTTTCCGTGCGTGTCCGCGGCTGGAGCGCTTTGCTCGACGATTTCGTCGAGGCCGGAACGATCACCGCCGATCAGGCCAAATACGACCGGCTGGGTCTCAGCCTGCTGACCCGCACCGCGGCCGACGGCAAAAGCGAGTTGCGGGCGCCGATCACGCTGCAAAACCAGCAGCTCTATCTGGGACCAGCCAAAATCGCGCGGGTGGCACTGATTTCCTGGCGATAG
>JAXDMU010000285.1:0-4740 GCA_034665905.1 Aliidongia sp.
AACTCGACCGCGTGCTGGAGCGGATGGCGGCGATCGGCATGACGCTGTTGATCCATGGCGAGGTGACCGATCCCGAGATCGACATCTTCGACCGCGAGGCGGTCTTCATCGAGCGCATCCTGATCCCACTGCGCGACCGCCTGCCCGGCTTGCGCATCGTGCTCGAACACATCACCACGGCCGAAGCCGCGCGCTATATCGCGGAGGCCGCCCCCGGCATCGCCGCGACCGTGACGCCGCATCATCTGATCATCAACCGCAATGCCCTCTTTGCCGGCGGCCTGCGCCCGCACGCCTATTGCCTGCCGGTCGCCAAGCGCGAACGCCACCGCCAGGCCCTGCGCCAAGCGGTGGCGAGCGGCAGCGACCGGTTCTTCCTCGGCACCGACACCGCCCCCCACGCGCTGGCCGCCAAGGAAGCCGATTGCGGCTGCGCCGGGATTTTCTGCGCGCCCCACGCGCTGGAGATCTATGCCGGGGTGTTCGACGAACTGGGCGCGCTCGACAACCTCGAAGCCTTCGCCAGCCTGAACGGGCCGAAATTCTATCGGATGGCGCCCAATGCGGGCACGGTGACGCTGGTTCGTGGCGAGACGGCCATTCCCGCGCTCGTCGGTGAAGCGGTCGGCGGGTTGCGGCCGTTCCGTGGCGGCGAAATGCTGGGATGGCGGGTGGAATGACGGTGGGGCGGGTGAAGTGATTGTGCGGAGTGGGCATCCTGCCCGCCTGCCGACGGCAGCAGGCATCGCTTACACGCCCAAAATATTTCGCCGGGTAGGTTTTGCCATTTCTAGCGGCATCGCAGGCGAGGACGCCTGCGCCACTTATGTTATAGGAGCTAGAAAACCCATTCACCCGACTACCCAGACCTTTGAAGCATTCAAGGCAGTTCTTGTCAGTCCCCACAGCCTCCACCCGATTGGCAGGCGAAAACCAGTTGGCGCGCCTTAGCCCAACCGTGGATGAATTGCCGGATTTCTTCCGTCCGACCACCTGCATCAATTTTGCCATCGCGTACCGACACTGTGGCATTGTGGTCGAGCAACCAAGGCATGAGCCCGAGGGTGTCACTGTTCTTGTCGGCGTCATGCCGACCCGGATTCAGCCATTGGACAAACATATCGAATTTCTCTTCGGTGATATAATCGAGAGTCTCACGCACCGCCTCACTGTACTGAATTGAACAAAGGACGATCCGGCAGCCCTGGTGCTGGAGGATCTCTTTGGCTTTGCGCCCGCGCTCCTGCGGTGAGCCGTTGACCAAGAATACGTCGACGCACTCACCGCCGTATAGCATGAGGGGTCGGGGGTACTGGCCGGTCCGGACGTTCGCGCCGCCGAACAACGTGCTCCAGGTCGTAGTTTTACCGGCGTGCTGATGGCCCAGGACACCAACGAATAAGCGATCGGTCATGACATGCTCCGCGAGGGGGTTCGGCGACGCTAATAGTGGACTCAGCTATACGAACTACAATAGGTCGACGCAACCCTGATAACTAACCGGTAAAATTGCGGAAGAGTGCGATGGCTTGGCGTCGTGTAGCAGATGATGGCAGTGCCTTAATTTCGGATAGGGCAAATCAGCCCACCATGAATCCGATACGGCCTTAGCGCATTGACAAGGCCCGCAAACCGCGTAGCATCCCCCTCGGAGATCACCCATGCAAGTCTTTACCTCTGAAGAGCTTCACCGGCACCCTGCCGAGGTGCAGCAATCGGCGCTCGTGGAACCGACCTTCATCACGGTCCAGGGCCGTCCGAAGCTCGTCATGATGTCGTTGGACGAGTTCGACCGTTTGCGCGGTCGCCGTCATACCGTGCTCGACGCGGCGGAACTGTCTGACGACATCTTGTCCGAGATGCGACGGATCGCCGACGAGCATCCGGTAGCCGAGGCCGATTTGGTGATCCTTGGTGGTCTTCTCGATGAGGATAACGGGTCGCCCGCGCCCGAGCATCGCTGATGGCAAGTATCCCGGAAGCGCGTGCCGGGCTTGTCTTCCGGTATCGGTATCTCCGCATTTGGCAGTATGAGCGGGGCGAGCAAGTGGGCAAGGAACGCCCTTGTTGTCTGCTGGTGCCGCTGAAGGCAGGTCAGGTGATCAGAGGGACGCCGGTCCATGCGGAAATCGATGTGTCGGCGACGGATCGGCACATCGCCGAGGATGGCGAGGTTCTCATTCTGCTGATCCAATCCGATCGACCAAGCGCAGATCAGATCGGCCTGGAACTCACGATTGATGACAAGCGCAGCATCGGCCTGCCCGCAGAAGGACCGTCCTATGTCATCGTGTCCGAAATCAATATCGACCGGTGGCCGAATGGCGACATGTGCCTCATTCCCAGTCGCCGGAACAGTTTCACCTACGACCGCCCATTGCCGGGCCCCACGCTATCGCGGGTCTTGGAGGCATTTTTGCGCGCTCACAAAGCCAGGAAAGTCAGAGTCCTCGTTCGTCATCCCTAATCGATATCACTCACCTTGCCAAACTCATGCAAGCTATACATCTTGCATGAGTTACGGATGGTGAACCTATGGACATGCTCAAAGTCTCAGCCGCCGAGTTTCAGCGCAATATCGGCCGATATCAGGATCTGGCCCTGAGCCAGGAATATCGGCGACTCAAACGGCGCGACCGCGAGGTGCTCTGCCTGGACGATTTCACCGACGCCGATATCGCCGCCCTCGAAGCGTCGCGCCCGCCGGCCGAAGCGGTGGAATTCGATCCCGAATTGAAGCGGTAGCGCCTAAAGGCGCGTCGGGCACAGATGGTGCGCCGGACGGAATGACGGACTCGTTCGCTCATGCGGGCGGGCGGCCGGCCGCCGCTCTAAGGTCATGACGAGGCGGCGCCTCCCATCAACCCCGCGCCGACAGCGTCTGAAACACATCCAACTCCGGCGCCAGACGCTGGATATGAGCGCGGTGCCAGAGCGCATAGAACAGCAGCGACCACGCCGCGAAGCCCTGGCGCTTGCCATCAAGGGTGGCATAGAGCCGCTCGACCGCCTGGGGCAGGCAGATTTCGCGGATGCCGGGCTGGCTCGCGACCAGCGGGCCGAGGGTCGCACCGCGTTTGCGCAGCCATTCGGCGACCGGCACGGTGAAGCCCTTCTTGCGCGCCATCGCCTCGGCCGCCGGCATCCGATCTTGCAGCCAGCGGCGCAACAGCCATTTGCCCAGGCCGTCGCGGATCTTCAGATCGTCGGGCAGGCGAAAGGCGAACTCGGCGACCGCCGGATCGAGAAACGGCGTGCGGCCTTCGATCCCGAACGCCATCAGGCAGCGATCGAGCTTGGTCAGGAGGTCGTTCGGCAGCCAATCGGCGCAATCGGTCGCCTGGGCGATTTGCAACCGGGTCCGCTGTTCGCCCGCCGCCCGGATTTCGGCGGCGGCCATGCCGTCGCGCCAGCCGGTGAGGCCGCCGCGCAGCAGCCCGATCCCGTCGAAATTGCCCCGGCCGCGCAGTATCTTGCCGCCGGCCCACCAAGGCCGCATGACGCTGCGATAGCGGCCATAGCCGGCGAACAGCTCATCGCCGCCCTCGCCCGACAGAATGACCTTGAGCCCGGCCTCCTGCGCCGTCCGCGCCAGTTTCCAGGTCGGCAGCACGGCGTAATCGGCCACGGGATCATCGAGCGCCGCCGCCACTTCGGGCAGGAGATGCCAGAAATCCGCCTCGCGGAACTCGATCTCGACATGCTCGGCCCCGACACTCTGCGCCGCCGCGCGCGCCGCCGGCCGCTCGTCGGCCGCCTGGGTCGCGGAAAAGCCGATGGTGAAGGCGTGCACCGGCCGGTCGTTCAGCTCGGCCATCAGCGACAGAAGGGCGGTGCTGTCGATCCCGCCTGAGAGGAACATGCCGTAAGGCACGTCGGAGCGCTGATGCATCCGCACCGTGTCGTGCAGCACACGGTCGAGTTCCGCCAGACCGGCCGCGACATCGATCGGTACGGGCGGCCCCGCGGGCAAAGCCTCGCGGCGGCGGCGCTCGACGATGCGCCCCTCGACCACGACCAGAATCTCGCCCGGCAGGACGCGCTTGATGCCGGCATAGAGCGTGTCGCGGCCGGTGGTGAATTGCAATTGCAGCAGTTCGTTCCGGGTCTGCCGCAGCAATTCGGCCCCGGCGAGCCCGGCCTCGATCAGCGCCTCCGGCTCCGAAGCGAAGGCAAAGCAGCTCCGCGTCTCGACATAATAGAGCGGCTTGATCCCGAACGGATCGCGCGCCAGCACCAGATGGCCGGCCGCCGGGTCATGAATCGCCAGCGCATACATGCCGCGCAGGCGCCGGGTGAAATCCAGCCCCTCTCGGCGATATAGATGCAGCGGAATTTCGCAATCCGACAGCGTGGTGAACTCGACGTCGGGCATCTCGTCTTCGAGTTCGATGTAATTGTAGATCTCGCCATTGCCGATCAGCGCGGCCCCGCCCGGCTCGAACAATGGCTGGGTGCCGGTTTCCAGATCAATGATGGCAAGGCGCGCATGCATCAGCCCGACATTGCCGCTGCGATAATAGCCGGTGCCGTCCGGGCCGCGATGGGCCAGCGCCGCTTGCAGCCGCTCCAGCACCGCCTGGGGCGGCGTGCCGCCGTCGGTCGTCATCAGTCCGGCGATACCGCACATCAGACCGCCACCCGCTCGATCAGATCGCGATAGGCCGCCGTGACGCGGGCTTCCGCGAATTCGGCGGCGAAGGCGGCATAGCCCGCGTCGGCCAGTTCGGCGCGACGAGC
>JAXDMU010000286.1:0-8163 GCA_034665905.1 Aliidongia sp.
GTTGCTGTGGTTCGCGCAGCGCCACCGCCGCGACCGGCTGCGCGAACTCGCCGCACACGAGGTGGATCAGCGGGTCAATCGCGAACTCGCCACCCATGTGCAAGCGGTCGAATGGGCGAACCTGGAACTGGCCGAGAAAGGTCTGGCCCTGGAGGCGGCCAGCCGGGAATTGGAACAGGCGCGCGACCTGGCGGTTTCCGCCAGCCGGGCCAAATCCGAGTTCCTGACCAATATGAGCCATGAGCTGCGCACGCCGCTCATCGCGATCATCGGCTTTTCCGACCTGCTGATGCAACCGAAGGCAACGGCACCTGGGCAGGCCCATGACCGCTATCTGGGCGAGATCCAGCACAGCGGCCGGCATTTGCTGCGGCTGATCGACGATGTGCTGGATACATCGCGCCTCCGGAGCGGCTTTATGGTGTTGTCGCCGCGCGATTTCGATCTGGCCGATCTGATGCGCTCCTGCGCCGATCTGGTCGGGCCGCTGGCCGAGCAATCGGGGCTGATGCTCGCGATCAAGGTGCCCGATCACCTGCCCGTGACGGCCGATCCGGGCAAGCTGAAGCAGGTTGTGGTCAATCTCCTGTCCAACGCCATCAAATTCACCCCGCGCCGCGGCCAGGTCGAAATCCGGTTGAATCGCGCGGAGGCACCGCCGGGCACCGTGCTGATCACGATTACCGACACCGGCATCGGCATGACCCCGGCGGAGATCGAGACCGCGCTCGAAACCTTCCAGCAAGTCGATGGCTCACTGACCCGCGGCCATGAAGGGATGGGGCTGGGCCTGCCGCTGGCCCGCAGCATCGCCGATCTGCACGGCGGCGAGCTTGCGATCGACAGCACGCCGGGCACCGGCACGGTGGTTCGGGTGAGTTTGCCGGTTTTGGGCGAGGTTGGTGCGGGGTGATGAGGGCTTCGGCGGCCGTGCTGATCGGGGAAGCCCTATTGCAGATTGGGCTCGTCCGCGCCCTGCCAATCGAGGATGGTGTCGGCGTCCCGCTTGCGATGAAGGATACGGACAATTGTCAAAAGGCCGGGGCGCACCAGATAATAGATGCGAAACTCGTCAAATCCTTTGACCGGCCAGGTGCGTAATCCAGCAAGCTGGGGGTTGGCGCTGGCCTTGGGCGCTCCGGCTTGCGGCATGTCGATGAGTGCATGAATCGTCGCGACGGCGGCCATGCCGAAACGTCGCGCGATGTCGAGGAGTCCCTTCTGCGCGTACCATTCCACCTGAGACAACAGATCGTGCTGCGCGGCGTCCTGAATGAAAAATTTCACGATGGGGTGCGATCTTTGTATTTGTCCAAGATCGCCGCGGTCTTGGCCTCAATTCCTTTCAGAAATTCGGCATCGAGCGGCAGGCGGTGGGATGCCAATCCTTCGAGCAGCAACGCTTCGAGGCGCGCCGCTTCCTCCTTCGCCTGCGCCTCTCTAAGCAGGCTGCGGACATATTCGCTGACATTGCCGTAGCCCTTGGTGGCGAGCTGGTTATCGATGAAGGTCTTGAGCGATTCAGGTAGGGAAATGGTGAGCGTGGTCATCGGAAGCCCTCTCAGCTTGGCTGAGCGTACTTTATTTGATATAAGAACTGTTCACAATAAATAAGAAGGTTTTCACCGATGATCGTTCGCCCGCGGCAGAATGGCGGCCGGATCGCCTGATATTACGGGCATGGCGGATAAAACGCCGCGTCTCGCGCGACAGTGTATTCGCAGATTTGGCATTTGCGGCGACCTATTGCGCGCTGCGGCCGAGTTGATCGAGCGCGAGCCTCTTTAAGTCGCGTGACTTGGCGACCATTTCGCATAAGACCGGGTCCGACTCGTCGCCGAAGCGGTCATGCTTGCCGCTGAGCAACTGCTGGTGTCACCCGCAAAGTTCTTGCCGTATGCCGATGTCATGGTCCAGATAGGAGCGCCCGCCGATGTTCGGCGAAATTCTCTCGCGCTGGTGATCGGAGATCCCATGTTCACGACCCGTCCGGAAATCCGTGGCACCTTCGGTGTCGTCGCCTCGACGCATTGGCTCGCCTCTTCGACCGGCATGGCCGTGCTGGAACGCGGCGGCAATGCGTTCGATGCCGCCGTGGCGGCGGGTTTCGTCCTGCAAGTGGTCGAGCCGCATCTGAACGGGCCGATGGGCGAGGCGCCGATCCTGCTGTGGGATGCCAAGGCCGGGCAGGCCAAGGCGATCTGCGGCCAGGGTGTGGCACCGCAGGCGGCGACGGTCGCGGCGTTCCAAGCGTTCGGCCTCGATATCGTACCGGGCACGGGGTTGCTCGCCGCTTGCGTACCCGGCGCGTTTGATGCCTGGATGACGCTGCTGCGCGACCATGGCACCTGGCGGCTGGCTGACGTGCTCGACTTCGCGATCGGTTACGCGGCCAGCGGCTATCCGATGCTGGAACGGGTCGCCGCCACCATCGGCACCGTCCAGGAATTGTTCGAAACCGAATGGCAGAGTTCGGCCGCGATCTATCTGGCGAACGGCAAGCCGCCGGCACCGGGCCGGCTGTTCCGCAATCCGGCGCTGGCCGGGCTTTATCGCCGGCTGGTCGAGGAGGCCGCGGCCGCGGGTGGCGATCGGGTCGCGCAGATCGAGGCGGCGCGGCGCGCCTGGTCGAACGGCTTCGTCGCCGAGACGGTCGATCGCTTCTGCCGGGGTCACGAGGCGATGGATACCTCGGGCCGGCGCCATCGCGGCCTCTTGACCGGCGACGATATGGCGCGCTGGCAGGCGCCGGTCGAGCGGCCGATCGCGCTCGATTACCGGGGCTGGACCGTGCTGAAATGCGGCGCCTGGAGCCAGGGGCCGGTGTTCCTGCAAAGCTTGGCCCTGCTCGAAGATACCGCACTGGACGAGATGGACCCGCTCGGCCCGGATTTCGTCCATCACGTGACCGAGGCGCTCAAACTGGCGCTGGCCGACCGCGAAGCGTGGCTGGGCGATCCGGATTTCTCCGATGTTCCGCTCGCGACCTTGCTGTCGAAATCCTATGGCGCCGAGCGGAGCCGGCTGATCGGCGCCGCTGCGTCGCACGAGCAGCGTCCCGGACGGCCGGATGGCCGTGAACCGGTGCAGCCGGCACGGCCGGATCTCGCGGCCGGGCGTCATGCCGGGGGGCTCGGGGCGGCGGGCGAGCCGACCACGGCGCGCATGGGCGAGGTCGCGACCAACCCTCACGGCGGCACGCGGGGCGACACTTGCCATGTCGATGTCATCGATCGCTGGGGCAACATGGTGGCGGTGACGCCGAGCGGCGGCTGGCTGCAAAGCTCGCCGGCCATTGCGGAACTGGGCTGCTGCCTCGGCACGCGCGCCCAGATGTTCTGGCTCGACGAGGCGGTGCCGAATGGCCTCGCACCGGGCAAGCGGCCGCGCACCACGCTCACCCCGTCGCTGGCGCTCGAAGGCGGCGAGGCGCGGCTCGCCTTCGGCACGCCGGGCGGCGATCAGCAGGAGCAATGGTCGCTATTGCTGTTCCTGCGCCATCTGCATCACGGCTACAATCTACAGCAGGCGATCGACGCGCCCGCCTTCCACACCGAGCATATGGTGAATTCCTTCTATCCGCGCCTCGCCCGGCCGGGCAGCCTGATCCTGGAAAACCGCTTTCCGGCCGCGACGATCGCCGAATTGGAACGGCGCGGCCACAAGGTCGAAAGCGGCGAGGCGTGGTCCGAAGGACGGCTCAGCGCCTGTGCGCGGGTGCGCGACGGCGATGCCTGGCTGCTCAAAGCCGGCGCCAATCCGCGCGGCATGCAGGGCTACGCCGTCGGGCGCTGACGAGCCGCCCGGTAACTCAGCCCGTTTTCAGCCGTTTGGCCGCTTCGATCGCGAAATAGCTCAGCACGCCGTCGGCCCCGGCGCGCTTGAAGCACAAGAGCGATTCCAGCACGACCCGGTCATCGACCCAGCCGCGATCGATCGCCCCGCGCAGCATCGCGTATTCGCCGCTGACCTGATAGGCGTAGGTCGGCACCTTGAAGGTGTCCTTGATCCGCCGGATGATGTCGAGATAGGGCAGGCCAGGCTTGACCATCACCATGTCGGCGCCCTCGTCGAGATCGAATCCGACCTCGCGCAGCGCCTCGTCGCTGTTGGCCGGGTCCATCTGATAGCTGCGCTTGTCGAGCGGTGCCGCACTGGTGCGCTTCGAGCCGATCGCGTCGCGGAACGGGCCATAGAAGCCCGAGGCATATTTGGCGGCGTAGCTCATGAGCCGGACATGCTCGAATCCGGCCTCGTCGAGCGCCTCGCGGATCGCACCGATGCGGCCATCCATCATGTCGGACGGCGCCAGCACGTCGCAGCCGGCACGCGCCTGGGCCAGGGACTGGCGGACCAGCACGTCGATCGTCTCGTCATTGATGACGTAATCGTCGTGCACCAGCCCGTCATGGCCGTGGGTCGTAAAGGGATCCAGCGCCACATCGCAGACGATGCCCAACCCCGGCACCTGCCGCTTCAAGGCGGCGACGGTGCGGCAGATCAGATTGCTCTCGTTCCAGGATTCGTCGCCGGTCGCGGTCTTGGACGTCGGATCGATCGCCGGGAAGAGTGCTATGGCGGGAATGCCGAGATCGCGGGCGGCCCCGGCCGCCTCGATCAGCGCGGTGAGCCCCAGCCGATTGACGCCGGGCATCGCCGCGATCGGCGTCACGGCGTCTTCGTCCTGGATGAATACCGGCCAGATCAGATCGGCGCTGGTCAGGACGGTCTCGGCGACCAGACGGCGGGACCAATCGTCCCGGCGGTTGCGCCGGAGACGGGTGCGGGGATAGGCCCCGAGTGCATAGCCGGACAAGGATACCTTCCACACTGAGGCGGGCCATCCGCCCGCGCGAGGAAGAGTATGCCGATAGTGTCGATTTGGCAATTCCGGGTTCCACCTCTTCGGGAATATCGGATTGCCTGGAAAGATTCCGCGCAATGAGGTAGAATTTTTACCTAACTTTCAATCCGAGGTAAAAATGACGAGGAAACTTGCGGCGGAGTTCTTCGGAACCTTCTGGCTGGTATTCGGCGGCTGCGGCAGTGCCGTGCTCGCGGCCGGGTTTCCCCATCTCGGCATCGCCTTCGCCGGCGTCTCGCTGGCTTTCGGCTTGACCGTTCTGACCATGGCCTATGCGGTCGGCGGCATCTCCGGCGGTCATTTCAATCCCGCCGTCTCGCTGGGACTGGCGATCGCCGGTCGGTTTAGCTGGAACGAACTGATTCCTTACTGGCTGGTCCAGGTGCTGGGCGGTCTGGCCGGCGGCATCGTCCTTTATATCATAGCGTCCGGGGCGCCCAATTTCGTGGCCGGCGGCTTTGCCTCGAACGGCTATGGCGATCTGTCGCCCGGCCATTACGGCATGGTCTCGGCGCTGGTCGTCGAAATCACGCTGACGGCGGGTTTTCTCATCGTCATCCTGGGATCGACCTCGAAGGCCGCGCCGCCAGGTTTCGCACCGATCGCGATCGGCCTGGCGCTCACCTTGATCCATCTGGTGTCGATCCCGGTCACCAACACCTCGGTCAATCCGGCCCGCTCGACCGGCGTCGCTTTCTTCGCGACGACCGGCGCTCCCGCTCAGCTCTGGCTGTTCTGGCTGGCGCCGCTTGTGGGCGCGGCACTGGGCGCACTGGTCTGGCGCTTTGTCCTGTCACCCGGAGAGTCGCCCGGCCTGATCGGGCGCGAGACGAACTGAGTCCCGCATGCTAAGGCTTGGGCTCGGATTCGTCTGGGGGCTGATGAATGGGTATTTTCGCTGCGATGATGCTGGCGGCTGCGGTCATGTCGGCACCCGCCGCCGCGGGGCCGGTTGAAGCCGAACTTGAGGCGCCGGGGCCGGTCGGGCCATTGCGGGGAACGATGCTCGCGCCATCGGCGGCGACCGGTCCGGCGATGCTCATTCTACCCGGTTCCGGCCCGACCGATCGCGACGGCAACAACGCCCGTGGGGTGAAGGGATCGATCTACAAGCGTTTGGCCGAGGGGCTGGCGGCGCGCGGGATCGCGACAATCCGCATCGACAAGCGCGGCATGTTCGGCAGTGCCGGCGCGGTGGCCGATGCCAATGCCGTCACGATCGCGGATTACGCCGCCGATGTGCATACCTGGACCGACAGCATTCGCCAGCAAACCGGGGCGTCCTGCGTCTGGTTGCTCGGCCATAGCGAGGGCGGTTTGGTCGCCCTGGTCGCCGCCCAGCATCGAAGCGACGTTTGTGGCCTGATCCTGGTCTCGACCGCCGGCCGGCCGCTGGGCCAGGCCCTGCGCGAGCAATTGGTTTCGAATCCGGCCATGGCCTCGTTGTTGGAACAAGCGATGACGGCGCTGGCGACACTCGAAAGCGGCAAGCATGTCGCGACCGGCCTGATGGACCCGGCACTACTGCCGCTGTTCAAGCCGGAAGTGCAGGATTTCGTGATCAGCGTGCTGTCATACGATCCGGCGGCCCTGCTGACCGGCTATGCCAAGCCGGTGTTGATTCTCCAGGGGCAGCGCGACATCCAGATCAGCGAGCGGGATGCTCGCCTGCTGAAGAAAGCGGCACCCAAGGCGACGCTCGTTTTGCTGGCGAACACCAACCACGTGCTCAAGACCGTCACGACCGACGACCGCGCCGCCAATGCCGCAACCTATGCCGATCCCGATCAGCCGCTCGCCTCGAAGGTCGTCGAGACGATCGCGGCGTTCGTCAATCCGCAAAAAAACGGCCGCTAGGCACTTTCCCTTTGCAACGCGGCGCCAACCGCGCCATGGCATAGCCGCGTTGGGCCGCTTTTGGCGGCCGCGGAGTCTCAGGATCGGTAGATGGATAAAATTCGGATTGTCGGCGGTGCCGTGCTTGAGGGTGCGATCGCGATCGGGGGATCGAAAAACGCCGGCCTGCCGCTGATGGCGGCCAGCCTGCTGAGCGACGAGCCGCTTGTGCTGTCCAACCTGCCGAAGCTGGCCGACATGGCGTCGATGAGCAATTTGCTGGCCCAACACGGGGTCGAACTGGCCCCAGGCGCCGACCACGATGAGCATTGCGTCAGCCTGCGGGCGGCCCGCATCACTTCGACCGAGGCGCCCTATGATCTGGTGCGCAAGATGCGGGCTTCGGTGCTGGTGCTCGGGCCGCTGCTGGCGCGCTGCGGTGTCGCACGGGTTTCGCTGCCCGGTGGCTGCGCCATCGGTGCCCGGCCGGTCGATCTTCACATCAAGGGCCTTCAGGCGCTGGGTGCCGAGATCGATATCGACCGGGGCTATCTCGAAGCCCGTGCGCCCAAGGGGCTGCGGGGCGCCGAGGTGGTTTTCCCCTTCATCTCGGTCGGTGCGACCGAAAACCTCATGATGGCCGCCAGTCTGGCCGATGGCGAGACAATCCTGGTCAATGCCGCGCTCGAGCCGGAAATCGTCGATCTGGCGGCCTGCCTCAACGCCATGGGTGCCGAAATCACCGGGGCCGGCACCGACCGGATCACCATCCGCGGGCGCGACCGGTTGCATGGCGCCCACCACCATGTCATCGCAGATCGGATCGAGACCGGCACCTATATGATGGCGGCGGCGATTACCGGCGGCGATGTCCGGTTGACCGGCACCTCGCTCGGCCTGCTGCCATCGGTCGGCGCCCTGCTGCAAACCGCGGGCGTGCGGGTGACCGAGATCGAGGATGGCATCCGCGTCACCGGCTCCAACGGCTGGGGGCGGCCGCATGTCGCGGGCACCGACGTGATGACGGAACCGTTTCCGGGCTTTCCCACCGACCTGCAAGCGCAGATGATGGCGCTCATGAGCATTGCCGATGGTGCGGCGATGATCACGGAGACGATCTTCGAGAACCGCTTCATGCATGTGCCGGAACTCTGCCGCATGGGGGCGAATATCACGGTGCACGGTGCGTCGGCCCTGGTTCGCGGGGTGAAGCGCCTCACCGGCGCTCAGGTCATGGCGACCGACCTGCGCGCCTCGGTTTCCATGGTGTTGGCCGGGTTGGCGGCCGAAGGCGAAACGGTGATCAATCGGGTTTATCATCTCGATCGGGGTTATGAACGGGTGGAAGCGAAGCTCGCCGCCTGCGGCGCCAGGATCGAACGGATCACGGGAGAGTAAATCATGGCCGAGGCGTTGCGCCTGAAAGCAGTGGACCGCGAGGATCTGGCGATCATCGCCTCGTG
>JAXDMU010000287.1:0-8850 GCA_034665905.1 Aliidongia sp.
GATGACGACAGCCAATCGCCGTGAGGTTCTGGGCGGGCTTGCTTTGGGTGCGGCCGGCGTGCTCGCTTCGGCCACCGGGGGAACCGCGGCCGCCGCGGAAGGCGCCCATGCATCGGGCCACGACGCCTCCCCCGGAATCAATGGCCAGCCTTTCGTGCCGCACAAGACCGAAGAACCGATCGCCTTCAAATACTCGATCGATGCGACCGAACCAAAAGTCACCTCGGGCGGCTGGGCGCGGGAGGCGACGACTCATCATTTTCCGATTTCGACCGGCATTGCCGGGGTCCATATGTACATGAATCCGGGCGGCTCGCGGGAACTGCACTGGCATGCGATCGCGGCGGAATGGGCCTATATTCTCGAGGGTCGCTGCCAGACCACGGTGATCGATCCGAACGGTTCGACCGAAATCCTGAATTTCGGGCCGGGCGATGTCTGGTTCTTCCCGCGCGGCCATGGCCATTCGATCCAGACGATCGGCACCGACCCGTGCCATTTCATCCTGTCGTTCGACAATGGCGGTTTCTCGGAGCACGGCACGTTCAGCATCACCGATTGGCTGAGCCTGAGCGATCCCAAGATGCTGGCGCAGAATTTCGGCGTGCCGGCCTCGACCTTCGCGAATTTCCCGAAGGGCGAGACCTATATCATGCAGGGCAAGATCCTCACGCCGGAGGCTGCCGCCGAGGTCAACGATCTCGTCTCGCCCAACACCCATCGCTACCGCCTGATGCAGCAGCGGCCGGTCCGCGATTTCCCCGGCGGCACGATCCATCTGGCCTCGGTCAATGAATTCCCGATGTCGACCACGATGACCGGCGGCGTCATGAAGCTGAAGCCCGGCGCGCTGCGCGAGTTGCATTGGCATCCCAATGCCAATGAATGGCAATATTACGCCAAGGGTCACGCCAGGATCACCCTGTTCGGCTCGGGCGGCCGCATGACCACGGCCGATTTCGGCCCGGGCGACGTCGCCTATATTCCGCAAGGCTACGGCCATTCGGTGCAGAATATCGGTACCGAAGAAACCGAGATCGTCCTCACCTTCGACAATGGTCATTATCAGGAGATTTCAATTTCCGAATGGATCGCGACCAGCCCGCCGCATCTGCTCGCCAATAATTTCGGCGTCGAGGAGGCGGTTTTCGCCAACTTCCCGAAGAAACCGGTCTATATCGCCAAAGGCTGATACGCGGCCTCGCCATCCTCTTCCGCCCAAGCGGGAGAGGATGGTCGTTCGTCACTGCGATGCCGCGATCGGATGATTCTGTTCGTCCAGCATCGGTACGCCGTAATCGACCAGAATCTGCGTGATTTCCGCCTGATGGCGCTCAATCACCTGATTGATGCGACGGCGCCACTCCGGCTCGTTGGCGCGCACGCCCATGGCGATCCGGAAATCGAGTCGGGTCGAGCCCTCTTCGCTCTCGATGAACGCCATGTTCAATTTCAGCCCGTCATGCTTGATGAAATAGCCGGCGATCGGCCCCCAGAGCAGGCCGAGGTCGAGCTTGTCATCCAGGATGTCCTGAATCATGGCCCGCGGCGGTGAATCGAAGCGGGTATCGACTGCCAGCGCATAGGTCGTGACATGCGCCATCAAATGATGCTTCAGCAGCAGATCGGTCGGCGGAGTTGCCGCGACCAGACCGATCCGCTTGTCGGCAAGCGACGGGTCAGCGATCGAACGCGCCGTGATCGCGTCCGCCGGGCGGCTGACGATCACATAGCCGGAGTGATAGTACGGGTTGGTGTTCTCCATGATCGAGTCGCCCGACACCGTGCCCATGACCAGATCGCACTGATGGGCGCCTAGCGTGTTGCGGACGAAGCCGACGACTTGTGGAAACCAGACGTAACTGACCGGGACGGCCAGATCCCGGCCCAACAGTTCGGCGATCTTGTTCTCGAACCCCTCGCCCGCCTTGTTGGAAAACGGCAGATCACCCGGATCGGCGCAAACGCGAAGCTCGGTGCGCGCGACCATTTCGGCCGTCTGCGCCACCGTCCGCAGCGGCATGAGCAGTGCCAGGGCAATGGTCCAGGCGATCATGCCGGTTTTCACTCGGGGCATGCGCAATGTCTCCATGGTTGGGGCGTTAAAGCAGCACCGCCCCGCCTCATGCGCGCAGGCATGAAGCGGGGCGGTGCGTCGTCACGCGGATCCAGTCAGGCACTATGGCAGTGCGAACACCGTCAGCACGCCGCCCAATTGAGTGTAGTTCGACAGGCTCTTGTAGGCACCGACGGCACCCAGCCCGTCGGTATCGTTGGTCAGGCCGGCCGCCATGCCGATGCCGGCCCAGCCACCGACGCCGGACAGCACCGCAATATATTGCTTGCCGCCATGCTCATAGGCCGTGACGTCACCGATGATGCCGGACGGAGTCTTGAATTTGTACAGCTCCTTGCCGGTCTTCATGTCGACGGCTTTGAGATAGCCTTCGAGCGTGCCGTAGAACACCACATCCCCGGCCGTAGCCAGCGCCCCGGACCAGACCGAGAACGGCTCCTTGTCCGTCCAGACGATCTTGCCGGTCCCGGCATCATAGGCGATGAAATTGCCGAGATTGGTCTCGCCCTTGGGCGGGAACATCGACAAAGTGGCGCCGACAAAAGGCTGACCCGCAGTATAAGCCACTTTGAACGGTTCGTAATCCATGCAGACATGATTGGTCGGCACGTAGAACAACCCGGTCTGGGGCGAGAACGCTGCCGGCTGCTCATCTTTCGAGCCGAGGGCCGCCGGGCAAACGCCCTTGGTGTTGTGGTCGGCACCGCCGGCCTGGGTACTGTATTGCGACACCACTTCCGGCCGGCCGGTCTTCATATCGACATGCGTCGCCCAATTGACCGCCGGATCGAATTTCTCAGCGACCAGCAATTCACCGCTGGTCCGGTCGAGCGTGTAGGCAAAACCATTCCGGTCGAAATGCACCAGCGCCTTGGTTGCCTTGCCCTTGACCGGGATGTCGGCCAGGATCATCTCGTTGACGCCGTCATAATCCCATTCGTCATGGGGCGTCATCTGATAGACCCATTTCGCCACGCCGGTGTCGGGATTGCGCGCGAAGATGGTCATCGACCACTTATTGTCGCCCGGCCGCTGGGTCGGATTCCAGGTGCTGGGATTGCCCGAGCCGTAATAGACTAGGTTCAAATCCGGATCATAGGAATACCAGCCCCAGGTGTCGCCGCCGCCGGTCTTCCATTGATCGCCTTCCCAGGTGCTGAGTGAGGAATTCTTGCCGACCGGCTTGCCCATGTTGGTCGTCTTGTCCGGATCGAACAGGATCTGCTCGTCCGGCCCGACCGAATAGGCTTTCCAGGCCGGTGAGCCATCCTTGAGGTTGTAGGCCGTCAGGCGGCCCTGGACGCCGAATTCGCCGCCGCTGATGCCGACCAGAACCTTGTCCTTCACGATCATCGGCGCGGCCGTCATGGTCTCGCCCTTCTTCGGATCGCCATTGGCGATCTTCCAAAGCTCCTTGCCGGTCTTGGCATCGAGCGCCACGACATGCGCATCGGCCTGATTGAGGATGATCTTGCCGTCGCCGAACGCGACGCCGCGATTGACCGTGTCGCAGCACATCACCGGAATGACTTCCGGATCCTGCTTGGGCTCGTATTCCCAAATGACTTTGCCATTCTCGTTGAGATCGAGCGCGAACACCTTGTTGGGGAACGGAGTGTGGACATACATGACGTCGCCGACGATCAGCGGGCCGCCTTCATGCCCCCGCAGCACACCGGTCGAAAAGGTCCAGACCGGCCGGATATCCTTGACGTTGGCTGCGGTGATCTGCTTCAGCGCACTATACCGGTGATTGGCATAGTCGCCG
This sequence comes from Aliidongia sp., assembly GCA_034665905.1. Taxonomy (GTDB): domain Bacteria; phylum Pseudomonadota; class Alphaproteobacteria; order ATCC43930; family CGMCC-115725; genus JAXDMU01. The sequence goes on from JAXDMU010000287.1 coordinate 3,846, forward strand.
GTCGGCAGCACCCACTGATTGGGATCTTTTTGAAGCTTGAGCAGTTCATCATTCGCCAGCGCCGGCCCGGCGAAGACGAGCGCCGCACACGTCGTCATCAAAAGCTGTCTCATTCCCACGATTTCCTCCCCATATCATCATTGCCCGAGCGGCACTTTGTCGAGCGACCCGGTTTCGGGTGTATCCTGCTCTGCGGATCTATGAGTTTCACAGACGATCACCCGGCGCGGCAGGCAGGTCAATGCCAAGACCGCACTCGCTCTCTCCGACTTTAGTGCTGTATCAGGGCGTCGCTCTGGAATGAGCAACCGGTGAGGCTGCGTTGGTTTTTTGTCTTATCCTTTGCTTTCAATATATTGCCGCAACGCACTGAAAATATTGCGTCGCAATATTTTTTTACACTCCTTGTAAGAAGCGCTTGCGCCGCGGCCCCCGGCAAGGTGGAATGCAGCCGGATCAGGATAATTCGGGAAGAATGACGATGGATGTACGCGCCGCCGTGGCCCTCGCAGCCGGCCAGCCGCTGAGTATCGAAACCGTGCAACTCGACGGCCCGCGTGCGGGCGAAGTGCTGGTGGAAATCAAGGCCACAGGCATTTGCCATACCGACAAATTCACGCTTTCCGGCGAAGACCCGGAAGGCATGTTCCCGGCCATCCTCGGCCATGAAGGCGCCGGTATCGTCGTCGAGACCGGACCGGGCGTCACCTCGCTCAAGGCCGGCGACCATGTCATTCCGCTCTATACGCCGGAATGCCGCGAATGCGAATATTGCCTCAGCCGCAAGACCAATCTGTGCCAGAAAATCCGCACGACCCAGGGCCGCGGCGTGATGCCGGACGGTACCAGCCGCTTTTCACTCGGCGGCAAGCCGGTCCTGCATTACATGGGCTGCTCGACCTTCGCCAATTACACCGTGCTGCCTGAAATCGCGCTGGCCAAGATCCGGCCGGACGCGCCGTTCGACAAGGTCTGCTATATCGGCTGCGGTGTCACCACCGGGATCGGCGCGGTACTGTTCACCGCGCGGGTCGAAGCCGGCGCCACTGTCGTCGTGTTCGGTTTGGGTGGCATCGGACTCAATGTCCTCCAGGGCGCGCGCCTGGTCGGGGCCGGCATGATCGTCGGCGTGGACGTCAATCCGGCGCGCGAGGCGCTGGCGCGCAAATTCGGCATGACGCATTTCGTCAATCCGAAAGAGGTCAAGGGCGATCTTGTGGCCCATCTTGTTGAGTTGACCAAGGGTGGGGCCGATTACAGCTTCGAATGCGTCGGCAATACCACGCTGATGCGGCAAGCGCTGGAATGTTGCCACAAGGGTTGGGGCGTGTCGACCATCATCGGCGTGGCCGGTGCCGGCCAGGAAATCTCGACCCGGCCGTTTCAACTGGTCACCGGGCGCGTCTGGCAGGGTTCGGCCTTCGGTGGCGCCCGGGGCCGTTCCGACGTGCCGCGCATCGTCGATTGGTACATGGACAAAAAGATCAATATTGACGATCTGATCACCCATATCCTGCCGCTCGAGCGGATCAATGAGGGCTTCGACCTCATGACCCGCGGCGAATCGATCCGCAGCGTCGTGGTCTATTGAGCCGGTGCCTTCGTCAGGCGGCACTGCCACGTGGCTTGTCGATTTCGCAGCGCCAGCGCGCCAACTGCCATTCCGGATGTTCCTCGACATAATGCAAGGCCACCTTCTGGGCATTCATCATGCACGCCATGCCGCTGAGCGGCTCCTCGAAGATCGGCCGCTGCTCCGTGCATTGATCGGGTTGAGCGGACAGGCAATAGACAAGGACCAATTCGATCATGGCATACTCCGGACGCGCAAAATGTGCTTGAGCGCATCACGCAATTTGGGTGCCAACAGGACACATCCGAGCCGGTTCCGCCGATGGGTTCGGTGCCTATCGGTGCCGCTCGCCCTTTTCGGCCTCGTCGGCACCGGTTTCGCGCAGCCGGCCGAGCAAGAACGCCCGTTGAGCCCAGCCCAGATCGCCCTGTTCGAAACCCCGCATCTGAAGCCGATCACCCAGCCGGAAACCCTGGAATATCGCTTCGAACGCACCGGTATCGAGCCGTTCGCCGATACCGTCACCCTTCACATCGCAGAAATCCATCCCGATGGCTCGAAATACGTGAATTTCGATTTTCTCACCGGCGAGCATCACGCCTTCTATCCTGCCGTCGATAATTTCACCGGAAATCCCCTGTTGATGGTGTTTCTTGAACATGACGTGCAGGAGATGCGCCAACAGATCGGTGTCGCCGCGGCATATTTTCGCAATCGCGTGCGCCAGGCTTTCGTCGATCATGCTGTGATCGCCGATAGCACGATCGAAACTGGCGGCAAGACCGTGCCCGCCCGGCAAATCACGCTGAAACCCTTCACCGACGACCGGCGGTTCGAAAAATTTCCGGCGATTCGCGGCAAGACCTACAGCTTCATCCTGTCCGATCAGATCCCCGGCCAATTTCAGGCGATCAAGGTCGAGATGCCAGCGGATCCCGAAACCAACGCACCGGCCTGGTCGGAACAAATCACTTTCGCGGGAGAGAAGCCATGATGCGTTTTGCCGGATCGTCGGCCGCCTGTTTCGCCACGATCGGGCTGATCCTGGCCGCTCCGGCCCGCGCCGATGCCGATCACCACCCGCTGCATGATTATCCGACCACGGCACGGGCCGATTACGTCATCGGCTGCATGGCGTCGAACGGCTTCAAACGGGAGTTTCTCGACCAGTGCGCCTGCGGCATCGACACGATCGCCGATCTCATGACCTACGACGATTACGAAAAGGCCGACACGATTCTGCGCATGCAGCAGGGCGGTCTGGGCCAGCGCGGGGCAATGTTCCGCGACACACCGATCGCCAAGGAAGAGACCGAAAAACTGCGCCGTGCCCAAGCCGAGGTCAATCTGCGCTGCAAATGAGCAGCACCGCTCAGAGCGTTACCGCCATCCCGTCATAGGCGACTTCCCAGCCGGCAGCCTCGATTTCCGCCCGCTCGGCCGAATCCTCAAGCAGGATCGGGTTCGAATTGTTGATGTGGATCAGGATCTTGCGTCCAACATTGAGCGGTTCGAAGCCGGCGATAACACCCTCGGGGCCGGCATTGCTCATATGGCCCATCCGGCGGCCGGTCTTCTGGCCGGTGCCGCCGCGGATCATCTCGTCGTCGCGGTAGAGCGTGCCGTCGAAGAAGACGAGATCGGCCCCGGTCAAACGTTCCGCCAGTGCGGGGGTCATGGCGGCACAGCCCGGAATGAAATAGAGCCGCCGCCGCCCGTCGCCCAGCGCCACGCCAACGGTCTCTTCGCCCTCGATGATCGGCGGCGTCGCACCCGGTTGTTCCAGATACAGAGGCACTTTGCCAGGCACAGCAAAAAACTCGATCGAGAGGCCGCTATCGATCCCGTCCGGTGTCGCGAGCATGGTTTCGCGGCCGAGACTTACGGATTGCCGCATCACCACATCGCGGGCCAAGACCTCGAAGATCGGGTTGGCGTCGAGCACCGAAAGCACGCGCCCGGTCGCGTAGATCGTAAAGGGCTGGCGCTCTCGCAGCGTCAGCAACCCGCTGATCGCATCGACGTCCCCGCCGGTCAGTATGACCCCAGCGATCGGTGAACTGCGCAAGCCATGTTGCGGGTGCAAGATCGGTGCTAGCTCGATCTGTCGGCGCAGATCGGGTGACGCGTTCAGCAAAAACCAATGGGCGCCATCGGCGCTGACGGCGAGCGATGCCTGGGTCCGTGCCGTTGCCGCGGGATCACCCGCGCGCGCGCGACGGCAAGCCGCGGCGTTGGAATTCCATTGCGGAAAACCACCCCCGGCCGCAGCACCCAGAACGACGGCAAACATCGGTCAGCCCGGCCGGAGCAGGCTCGCGCCCACCCCCGCCGGGCCCCTATCTGAGAAAATCAGACTTCGGCGCAGGCGTAGCAATTGATCTCCGCGCCAAGCGCGATTTCCTGGATCTTAGGTGTATTCCAAGCCATCTTGTTTACTCCTGATCGTGGGCCGTATTGTCATGCAGCCCAGGTGACTTTATAGTAATTCTAAGCTGAAAGAGTCAAGCCCCCCTCAGGTCCGAACCACATGCTACTTTAGGCGGATGCCGCGAGCAACACCGCAAGCTGGGTCAGACCGGCGCCATAGACCCCCTCACCGAAAAGCTGATGCATCTCGGCCGCGTTGCCCCCCGCGACATCGAATTCGCCGACCCACTCGACGAACGTTCGCGCGCCGATCGTGACCGGTTTCAACCGAATGTGGGCCACGTAATTTTCAATCGGCAAGGGTGACTCGATGATGCTGTAGCTGTAGCAGCAGGTAAATTCATCGAGCGCCAGCAAGCGTTCCTTGACCGTGCCGCCGCCATTGGCGAGGCTGAGGACGCGGACGCTGCCCAACCGGCTCCCATCGCCGCCGCCGGCGATCTCGCTCGCCGCCACGGCCGGAACCCAACCGGCCAACCCATTGAAATCCCGAATTTTCTGCCAGACCCGCCCGATCGGCGCGTCGAGCACGGCACTCACATAGACCCGTTCCATCATGACTCCCAAATATCGTTCGCACCGAAATCTTCGACATCGCGGCTAGAAGAAGGCGATCCCGCCGGCCGCCACCGTGTTTTCGTCAGCCTGATTGCCGTTATGCGCGGTTGACGTGGTGTGGGTGAATTCGCTGACCAGATCCACCCATTTCGTCAGGTGGTATTTCGCGCCGAACGCATAGGATTCATTATCCTTAACCAGCAACGGATTTAATTCACCCGAGGCAAGGTCAAGCTCGCTCAAACCATAGCTGCCTGACAAGGTGAACCGCTCGCCGATTTTAAAGCTGCCCTGGACGTAATACCCTTCCGAATCGCGCGCGGCCCCCGTGGCCGAGACCGCATCGAAGAACAGGCCGGTCGTGCCGAGCGCCGAGCCAACATAACCGGTGGCAACCAGACTGGCCGGGCCCCAATCGAGTTTGCCGCCGAAATCCCAGCCGGT